>JAICLL010000300.1 GCA_025927475.1 Pirellulales bacterium | reverse complement strand
GCCCCCCACCGGGCCTTTACCCGCCCCTATTGTGGCTTCCACGCCCCCCCCCAACCGGCACCCGGCGATCGTTGCGCGCCGCCATCGGCGACGCTCAGGCCGCCCGCAACGACCCAGGAAGTTGAAGATGATCGCCTCGGCGTGCCTGTATGTGTTGATCGTCATCGCCGCCGTGACCGACTTCAAGTACCGCAAGATCTACAACGCGATTACTTACCCCGGCATGCTGATCGCCCTGGCGCTAAATGGGCTGGGCGAATTGCTCGAACGGCAAGCGACGGTGCCGGAGGACCAGCTTCGTTTCGTTCTGGGGCAGATCGGTTTCGGCGAAAGCGTCCTGGGGTTATTGGCCTGCGGCATCCCGATGCTGTTCTGCTATGTGATCTTCGGCATTGGCGCCGGCGATGTGAAAATGATGGCCATGATCGGGGCTTTTTTGGGCGTCGAGCGCGGACTCGAGGCGCTGCTCTGGACGTTCGTCTTGGCCGGCTGCCTGGGAATCATCGCGCTCACCTGGAGTGTCGGGCTGGGGCGGGCGCTGAAGCGGGCTGCGGGTCAGATGCTGTATTTCCTGAAGTACCGCGGCTGGGCCGAGCTTACGCCCGACGAACGCGCGCTTCTGGACTTTCCCTGGTACATGGCCCCCACCGCCTTGGCGGCCGTGGTGCTGGTGCAGTTGGATCTGGCGCATTGAGAGAGAACGCTGATCGCTGACGGATGCGAGGCCGCGGGCGATACAAGGGCGCCACGGCGTCCGCGTTTGGATTATAATGTCATCGATGCTCCAAGCCGTCATCCACGCCTCGATTCCCTGGTTGCTGTTGATGGCCGTGTCGGTCGCGGCCGCCTGGTGGCTGACGCGCATCAGCGGCGCACGACCTCAACTCGGCAGATTGAAGCAACTGCACGCCGACCAGCGCGGCGCCGTGCAGAGCCTTAGCTTCGTGATGGTGCTGCCGCTGTTCATCATGATCATGCTGTTCATCGTGCAGTTGAGCCAGGTGCTGATCGCCACGATCGTGGTGCATTACGCCGCCTTCGCCGCGGCGCGTAGCGCGATCGTGTGGGTTCCCGCTCGGCTGGAGCCTTACGATCCGCTCCATGACTTCGACTTTGAAACCTCGGGACCGTACTTGCGCGAGAACCAGGTGGGACCGCTATTGACCGTCGCCGGCGCGGCGCCGGGCGGAACGGTCGAGCGCATCGGCTCGCCGACTCCCAAGCTCGAGCGAATCAAGATGGCGGCGGCGCTTGCCTGCTTGCCGATTTGTCCGTCGCGAAACGTCGGCGCCGCGGCCGGCCAAACGCACCCGGCTATGGACATCGTCGAAAGGCTCTACCGCGGCCTGGCGCCGGCGGCCGCCGCCAATCCCTATGTCAATGTGCGCTTGCGCAACAAGTTGGCCTACAGCTTGGCGGCCACGACGGTGGAAGCGTCGTTTCTGCACCGCGCCGATGAACCACCTCTGGGCCCCTACCTGGTGCGTGAAACCATCGGACCCGATCAGCGGCGGTTCTATGTGTGGGAGGTCGGTTGGCAAGATCCGCTCACGGTGAAGGTCACGCACCAGTTTGCCATGCTGCCGGGGCCGGGCAGGTTTTTGTCGCGACGAGTGGCGTCGCCCGGCGGCGCCACCGATGCCTTGGCCGGCAGAATCGGCCAGCGCGGCGGTCTCTACGTCTATCCCATTTCGGCGACAGCCACGCTGGGCAATGAGGGCGAGAAATCGGTGCTGCCTTATGTTCAAACCTATTAAAAGGCAAGCTTGGCAATGGCTCTGTAAGGGACGGGCTCCATGCCGTTCCGTGCAAGGCGAATCGACGTCGCGCCGCCCCTCGGCGGAACGGCACGGAGTCCGTTCCCTACAGGCTTTGTCCGGAGCTCGTTCCGCGTTGCGCGCCTTTCACCGCGACGAAGACGGAACGATCAGCCTGCTGGCGGTGTTTTCGCTGCTGCTGCTGACCATGCTGCTGGGCATGGTGATGAATGTTGGGCGGCAGGTCGATCGCAAGGTGCGCATGCAGAACGCCGCCGACGCGGCCGCCTACTCCAGCGGCGTGATGTTGGCGCGGGGTATGAACTCGCTGGCCTTTACCAATCATCTGCTTTGCGACGTGTTTGCGCTGACCGCTTACATGCGCGAAGCGCGCGACCGCGATTCCCAGTCGCTCACGCCCGAGGTGTTGGCGGCCTGGGAGGCGATGGCCCCGTGGCTGGCCGCCTCGCCATTTCCGAAGTTCGCCGCCCTGGGCAACGCGATTCCGCAAAAAGTGCCGCTGGAAGCCGCGATGGTCGATTCCTTCAGCGAGTGGTCGGCGGTGTCTAGCGCAATGATCTTGCCGGCCCTCGAAGAGATTCTAGCTCAGGAGCTGATTCCCAAGTATCAGCGCGCGCTCGTGCAGTCGCTGCCGCAGCTTGCGCAAATGACGGCGGCGGAGATGGCCCGGCAGCACGGCCTGCTCGATGGCGGCCGCGGCGAACTGCGGGCGATGCTCTGGCGCACGACGCTGGCGCCGGTCGGTTTCACGGACGATGGTCCGACCGGTTGGGTCACGCGCACGCTGCCGGTGGTCGATCCGATGGGCGACGCTCCGGCCGGCGCCGTCGGCTATTTTTCGATCGCCACTCGGCAGCGGCATGATTTGTCGCACCAATATCTCGACGCCTGGAACAACGAGACGCTACGGGCGTTCGACGCCGAGGGCCAGATGAGCCAGTTCGCCAATTTCTGGCGCGGCATTACTTGCGGCAAACTCGACCACTTGCTCAACGTCGAGTATCCCAACCGCAATTTGTTGTTTGTCATTCGCACGCCGATCGAGCAGATCGTCGACCGGCAGGATCACTTGGAGCGCGAATTCACCTGGCTGGCCATCGCCTATCGCCGGCCTTTGCGGCAAACGCTGCCCGGTTTGTACCACAATCCGTTGATCGCCGACGACCTGGCGTATGCCCAGGTGTCGCTGTTCATTCCGCGGCCGCGGCTGGTGCAATATCTACCCGAGTTGCCGCCGCCGGGCGGTTTATACGGGGGCGTGCCGGGCGACAGCGGCCCGCCGCCCGCGCCGGGCGCGGCCGCGCCTTCCCTGGGAGACCAGCGGCAGATCTGGTGGGTGCGATGGGAAGATCGTTCGCGCGCTTGGGATTTGCTGAACCAGAACTGGACGGTGCAGCTTTGCCCCGCGACCACTGCCAATCTGGGCGAATTGTTGAGCACGCCGCCGCCGGGTCTGGGCGAGGTACGCGTGCCCAATCTGCGCGACTTCGCGCCATGGGAGTTGCAGCAAGTGAATATGCATTAAGTGAAGCAGAGGGGGGCGAAGAGAATCTCAGGGTGCCACGGCATCCGTCGCGGCGCAATGGGTGCGGCGATCAGAACCAGCGCGATCGCTGCGACGGACGCCGTGCGGATCTGTCTTTCGGCCCGACATCCGAGCCGGCGCTGCACGGCGTCCGCCGCGGCGAAGGGCGCCGCGTGTCGGTGCAATGCGGGTGGTGTCCTAATAGTGTGGTGCTGGCCCACACTAACCCGAAGCGTCAGCGAGGAAATGGGGAGATTCTGCCTCGCTGACGCTT
>JAICLL010000216.1 GCA_025927475.1 Pirellulales bacterium | reverse complement strand
GGGCGGACAGCCGGCGGTGAACACGACGGGGGCGCTTTACGCATCTCTTTAGAAACCAACGTCAGCAACCACCGGGCAAGCCGGTGGCATGGCAAGGTATCTGCCAACTCGTGAGCACCTATTGCGATTCGGACGGCGAATCGTCAGGCTCGGTTCGCGGTTTCACGCCCTTTTTATCTGCTCCCTTGGCGGGTTGGATGGTCTTTGCCCATTTCGTCAGCGTCTTGTAATCGTTCTGACTGTCGGCAATCACCGTAACCAGATACCCCACGTCGGTGAAGAACACTTGAATTTGCACGTCGATCTCGGCGCCCTCCGCCGTTTGGTAAACCAAGTCGCACGTCGTGCGGTTGGCAACATTCACCTTTTCGATATCCGGAAGCTTCTTTTTCACGAGCTTCAGCCCTGCGTCATTGAACATATGCACAGTGCCATTGACATACGCCTTGAGAGTGGTTTTTTTGTGAGCGCGATCAGGCAGCTTGCGGTTTTCGATCTTGACCATGACTTTCGAGACAACACCTTCTTTCGTGAACACCAACTGTCGCCCGAGCAGCGCACCGTTGTCATCTTTTAATTCACTAGGCGTACAGTCATACCCTGCGGGCAACGGTTCAGCGGTAAGCAGGCCCTCGATTTCGACGCGGCCAGCTTTCTTCTTTTCGGGCTTTTTGACCGTCTCGTCCGCCCACAGAATGGTTGTCGCCGCCGCGCAAAGCAGAACTGATGTTACGAATTTCATTGGATTTTCTCCGCGTGCGTTCAGTCTGAAGAGTGAGTTCGTTCCGAGGGCGATTTCTCGTTCATCGATTGCGGCTATCATGATATCGCGCCGCATCGGAGAAGCAACTTTTTCCGGGTGCCGCGAACCTTCTCTGGCCGGAGTCTGTCCGCCCGGATATGACTCCACTGGAACAGTATCAACTCGATCACACGCGCTGTCTGCGGTTGGCCGGCGAACTGCTGGGCGGACCGGCGCGCGCCGCCGACCTCGACTGGGAGTTGGAGCGGCACCTGCGCCGCACGGCGCGGCGCGAAAGACGGCAGGGCCTCGCCGGACATGCCGTGCTGGAGTTCGACGCTGGCGCCGCCGGACATGAGTTGGCGATCGGTATGGAGCGGTTCCGTCTTGAGTTGCCCGGCGGTCCGCTGCGCGCCGTGAAAGTGACGATTCCGAGCCAGCGGGGCGCCTTGGTGTGGTACGACTTCTGGGCCGTGCGCATTGAAGATTATGGGCGGTTCTATCGTTTTTTGCGGCGCGGTGTCAGGGCGGCGCAGCGGCACCGTCCGCCGATTCTTCACGACGGCGATTTGCAGCGGCTGTGGGACAACACGATTGGCTTTTTGCGGCGCGGCGCCGCGCTGTTGGAGCGATACGGCGTGCCGCGCAAGCGAGGTGTGCTGCTGCTGGGCGAGCCGGGCAACGGGAAGACGATGGCCTGCCGCTGGCTGCGCTGGCAGTGCAGCCGCCGCGGTCTTGGATGGCGCGCCGTCACCGCCGAAGAATATGAGGCGGCCAAGGGCGACGGTGGCGCCCACGAACTGTTCGATCTCGATCGGCCCGGCATCGTTTTTTTCGACGACGTCGACGTCGCCCTGCGCGCCACCGACGAACGCACCAGCGATCGCTCGACCTTTTTGAGCGGGCTTGACGGCCTAGATATGCGTCACGGCGTCGTTTATCTATTCACCACCAACGCGCGACTGAGCGACATCGACTCGGCCTTCCGTCGCCCGGGGCGTATCGACCTGGTGCTGGGCTTTCCCAAGCCCAGCAGCCAATTGCGGCGCCGCCTGGTGGAGGAATGTTGGCATCCCGAGATCGTCGCCCATCTCAGGATCAGCGACGTGGTGGCGGCGACCGACGGCTTAAGTTTCGCCGAGCTTGATGAGTTGAAAAAGCTGCTCGTGCTGCGCTACGGCGAAACCGGTTGCTGGGAATGGTGTTGGGCCTGGTCGGCATTCACCGCCGGCCGTGGCGATGCCGGCAACCACCGCAAAATTGGCTTCAACGGCGAGACGTTGATCGCGCCGCGGCTCCAACATCCGCCGATCGCGAGCCACTAGCCACAGCCACTCACTCCACCAGCCACTCATTCGACCGGCAATTCAAAACACGCCGCTTCGGTGGCGTTGCGCACCAGCAGTAACCTGCCGGCCAGTGCTGGCGTGTTCCAGGTTTTGCCTTCAAGGGCCTGAAAGCGCGTCAGCTCGTGAAAACGCTCGGGCGTGGCCTCGACCAGCGCCACCTCGCCCGCTTCCGATTGAACCAACAGCAGATCGTCGACCAGCAGCAACTGCCCGTGGCCGTAGCGGCCGCCGCGCCAGCGGCGCTTGCCGTCGGCCAGACTTAGGCAAACCAGCGCGCGGCCGTCGTCCAACCCATACACCGCGTCGCCGCGCACAATGACATTGGTAAACTTGGGCTTCAGCAATCGGTTTTCCCACAGCGGTTCTTTCTCGACCGAGATCGCTCCGTCGCCGCTTTGTTGCAGTTGCAACAGCTTGCAGCCCAAGCCGTAGCCGGCGGCGATGAACAAGCGGTTGGGGGCGATCGGCGCCGGATCGCTCACCTTTGGCTCGCCGCCGGGCCACGCGAAGGTCCACAACACCCGGCCATCGTCGGGCGCGTGAGCGGCCACCGAGTCTTGGTTGACCACCAAGATCTGCGGCGTGTCGACGAGCGTGGCGAGCACGGGCGAAGCATAGCTCGCTTGCCGATCGCCGGCGTGCCAGGCCAGTTCGCCCGACTCGCAATCGTAGGCCACGAGCGAATGGCCCTTCGGGCCGCCGGCGCTGACGACCACTCGATCTTCGATCACCAGCGGCGAGCAACTGATGCCCCATTGCGGCAGCGGCGCGTGGTGCTCAGCCACCAGATCGTGCTGCCAGAGCACGTTGCCGGTGGCGCCGTCGAGACAGACGAAGTTGCCCGACGCTCCCAGGGCATACACTCGCCCGCGATCGACGGTGGGCGTGGCGCGGGGCCCGTCGCCGGCGATGGTCGAGCTATAGCGGGTTTCGTCGGCGTGCGACCAGCGGAGGCGCCCGGAGTGCAGCTCATAGCAGGTGACCAGCTCTTGCGGCCCGCGTTGCTCTTGGGTGACGGCAAAATCGCCGACGACCGCAAACGCCGACCAGCCGGCCCCGATCGGCTGGCGCCACAGTTCGCGTGGTGGCTGCGCTTGCCAGTCGCGGGCCAGCGCCGGCCCGCTCAACCGCCCGTCGCGATTCTTTCCCAAGAACTGCGGAAAATCGTGATCCGACGTGTTGACCAAATCGACCGCGGCGGCCTCCTCCGGTTTTTCGCTGCGCCGCAACGATTCGAGCAGCGTCTGGTCGGGCTTGGCCGACCACCGCCAGGCCAACCGCGGAACCATGTTGCCGCTGAGCTCATCAATGCGGACCAATAGAATCAGCGCGGCCAGCAGCCCCGCGCAGCCGAGCATCAACCGCCGCCGCGTAGGCCAGTCGAACCCGGTGAGAAAGATCGCCCAGAAGGCCAGCGCACCGCCCGTCAACAGCGACGCCCCCATGGTGGCCAGATAGCGTTCGGCGTCGGTTTTAAATAGTTCCGGCAGTTGCAGCGCGCCCACGAGCGCGCCGCCGGCCGCCAGAATGCCCACCGCCACCGGCCAGCGCACGCGCCGCTGCGGCATGGGGGAATCGAGAGATTCTTGAAGCAAGGGCGCTCCTTCCTGCAGTTCGTCTGCACTCTCAAATCAACGCCATTCGCTGGCGACAGGGCAGCGCATGGACGACAACTCACGGCAGATTGCGAGTGAGCCATTCGAAGGGTACGTCTTCAGCCAATAACGCCCGAACTACGTCCGTGCGCACGTTCCACACATCCGGATCGGTTGCCGAACCATTGAATTTTCCGCATGCGACCAGCACGCCAATCGCTTGCACGCGCGCCTCTCGGGACGGAAAACGGATGATTTCAAGCCGGTCCCTTGCGAGATTCATTTCGTTCGTTCTTTCCCGCGCATCCGCACCCATGGGCGTTGTTCCATCGAGAGCCGAGCCTATGCCAGGCTGCGCGTCCGTGGTCGCAGCTACTCCGTCCGGCTGGTGACCTCCAGCAAGTGCCAGCCGAACTGCGTCTTCACCGGACCCTGCACCGTGTTCACCGGACAGGTGAACACCACGCGGTCGAACTCGGGCACCATCTGGCCGGGGCGGAATTCGCCCAGGTCGCCGCCTTGCTGGCCCGACGGGCAGTCGGAATGTTCGCGGGCCAGCGCCGCGAAATCGCCCCCTTCGCCGAGTTGCGTCTTCAGGTCTTCACAGGCTTCTTTGGTTTTGACCAGAATATGTCGAGCCTTGGCTTTTTTGGCCATGAGTGGTTCTGCTTTCTTCAGCCCCAAGGGCCGAGGCGAGAGATACTTTTTTTGAAAACGCCCGGGGCGTCACCTGGCATAGTTTAACGCCGCGCTGCAAGGGCGCACAGTAGAGCCGTCGCAACCGAGGGCCGCATCCATGGAGCTAAACCCCTACGAGTCACCTTCGACGGGAGCTGAACGGGTCGCCGATGCACCCTCGCGCAAGCTAAGTGTTGCAACGTGCTGCTTCGGTTTTGCGGCGATGTTCGCCGTAATGTTTATCGGCACGGTGCAAAAATTCGATGGCACGCTGGGCAATGCGGTCGTCATTGGATGGTGCTTTTGCACCAGCCTTGGCTGCTGTGCGATGGGCTGCGGCATGCTTTTCCGCAGGCGCTGGCGCGCGGCCGTCGGCGCCTGCCTGGTGCTGCTCGCCCTGGGGGCGATGTTCACGGTCGTCATCAATTATTCAGCCAGATTAAGCGACAGAATCGTCGGGCGACTGGCCACGGAACCGGGCGGTAGGCTATTCTATAAACGTTACGCATACAGGCGGCGAGGCAACCCCCTGGCGACTCACGTCAACCGCGACGCCGGTCCTGTGCGTTGAGAATCGTTTTCCGGTTTTGACTTTTGCATTTTGAGTTTCCCCTTGGTTTGGCAAGGCGTCGCGCCTCGCCCGGATTATTCATCAGCCCACACTAACCCGAAGCGCAAGCGAGGACGCGCAACGAGCTTGCCTCGCTTGCGCTTCGGGTTGGTGTCAGACTACCGTGGTTCGAACACCCCGGGGCTGATGAATAATCCGGGCTAGGCCCCGGCGGAGAGAAGTCAAAATGCAAAAGTCAAAATGCAGAATGAACCCTTTGCGAGGATTTTGAGCGTGAAGAATCTGCGTCTCGTTGTTCCCTGCCTGCTGGCGGCAGTTTGCCTGACCTTGCTGCCGCAGCACCTGCTCGCCGCCGCCGAAAAAAGCGATGCCAAGCCGCGGGCCAAACTGCCCGAGTGGATCTGGTTGAGCGCTCAGCCGGGCGGAGAAGAAACCGTCTACTTCCGCAAAACGTTTCAGCTCGATCGGCCGGTGGCTCGGGCCGCCCTGGCGGCAAGCTGCGATAACTCGCTGACCGTGTTTCTCAACGGGCAAGAAGTCGCTTCGTCGGCCGAGTGGCAACAGCCGGCGCGGGCCGATGTGGCCAAGCAGCTTGTGGCGGGCGAAAATGTGCTGGCCGTGCGCGGACAGAACCACGGCGGCATCGCCGCCTTGCTGGTCAAGCTCGACATCAAGCTGGCCGACGGCTCGCGGCAGACCGTGGCCAGCGATCGCTCGTGGCTCGCTTCTTCGACCGAGTCGCCCGGCTGGAAGACCGCCGCCTTCGCCGCTTCTGGCTGGAAAGCGCCGCACAGCTTTGGCCGGCTGGGCGTCGCGCCGTGGGGCGACGTGCTGTCGGCCGCGGCCGGCGCCGCCACGCCGGCCGATACGCTCGAAGTGTTGCCGGGCTTTCAAGCCGAGCTGATCTATTCGGTGCCCAAACCGCAGCAAGGCTCGTGGGTGAGCATGACGTTTGACCATCGCGGGCGGATCATCGCCAGCGATCAAAGCAGCTATCTCTATCGCGTCACAAGGGGCGAGCCGGGAGACGAGCCGCAGGTCGAGCAGCTTGACGTGCCGATCGGCCAGGCTCAGGGCTTGCTCTACGCCTACGACAGCCTGTATGTGGTGGTCAACGGCAATGCCGCGCAAGGCAGCGGGCTGTACCGCGTGCGCGACACCGACGGCGACGACCGTTACGACGACGTCAAGCTGCTGAAGAAGATCCCCGGCGGCGGCGAGCATGGCCCGCACGCCGTGGTGCTCGGTCCCGAGGGCAAGCTGTATGTAATCGCCGGCAACCACACCAAGCCGCTCGAAGGTTTGCGGCCCGATTCGCCGCACCGCAATTGGGCCGAAGATTTGTTGTTGCCGCGCCAGCCCGACGCCAACGGCCATGCCACCGGCGTGATGGCGCCCGGCGGCTGGATTGTGCGCACCGACAAAGACGGCGGCGAATGGACGCTCATTTGCGGCGGATTCCGCAATGCCTACGACATGGCCTTCAACACCGACGGCGAGCTGTTCGCCTACGACGCCGACATGGAGTGGGACGTGGGCGCGCCCTGGTATCGGCCGACGCGAGTGAACCACTGCGTGTCGGCCGCCGAGTTTGGCTGGCGCTATGGCACCGGCAAGTGGCCGGCGTATTATGCCGACAGCCTGCCCGGCTTCGATATCGGGCTGGGTTCGCCCACCGGCATTGCCTTTGGCACGGGGGCGAAGTTTCCCGAGCGCTATCAACGCGCGCTGTTCGTGCTCGACTGGTCGTATGGCAAAATCTACGCGATGCACCTCACGCCGCACGGCGCCAGCTATCAGGCCACCTTCGAGCCGTTCGTCAGTGGCCGCCCGTTGCCGGTGACCGACGTGGCCATCGGTCCCGACGGCGCGATGTATTTCACGGTGGGCGGGCGTGGCACGCAGTCGGGCTTGTACCGCGTGCGCTACGTCGGCAGTGAATCGACCGCGCCGGCGGCACCCTTGGTCGATGCCGCGGCGTCCGAAGCGCGTGCGCTGCGGCACAAGCTCGAATCGTTCCATGGCCATCAAGACCCCGCGGCGGTCGAGTTCGCCTGGCCGCACCTGAACAGCCAGGATCGCTACATTCGCTATGCGGCCCGTGTGGCGGTCGAGCATCAAGACCCCGCCGGTTGGCAAGAACGGGCGTTGGCCGAGAAGCTGCCCACCGCGTCGATTCAGGCGCTGTTGGCGCTGGCCCGCGTCGGCCAGCCGTCGGTGCAGCCAGAGCTGATTGCCGCGTTGGGCCGGCTGCCTTGGAGCCGCCTGAGCGAGGAAGAGCAGCTCGATGCGCTGCGCGTCTACCAGTTGGCGTTCATTCGGCTAGGCAAGCCAGACGCCCAGACTGCCGCGGCGACGGCCGCGCGGCTCGAGGCCGTCTTTCCCAGCCAGCGCGATTTCGTCAACCGCGAGCTGTGCCAGTTGCTGGTCTATTTGCAGTCGCCTTCGGTGGTGGCCAAGTCGATGAAGTTGCTGCACGACGCCGACACGCAGGGCGAACAGATGCACTATGTGTTTGTGCTGCGTGGCGCGCGGCGGGGCTGGAACGAAGAGCTGCGGCGGGCCTATTTCAGTTGGTTCAACCTGGCCGGCGGCAAGTACCAGGGCGGGCACAGCTTCAAAAAATTCCTGGAAAACATCCGCAAGGACGCCGTCGAGACGCTTTCGGACGAAGAGCGCGTCGCGCTGCGGTCGGTGATCGAGGGCGCGCAAACGGTCGAAGTGGTCGCCGACGAAAAGCCGCGGCAGTTCGTTCACAACTGGCAAATGGCCGACATTCGTCCGCTGCTGGCGGGCGTCGAGCGCGGCCGCTCGTTCGAGTCGGGCAAGGCGGCCTTCCGCGCGGCGCAGTGTCTGAAGTGCCACCGCTTTGCCGGCGACGGCGGCGCGGTCGGCCACGACCTGACGGGGGCCGGCAACCGTTTCAGCCCGGCGGATATTTTGGAGTCGATTCTGTTGCCCTCGAAAGTGGTTTCCGATCAATACGCCAGCCAGACGATTGTGACCACCAATGGCACGACGATCACCGGCGCGGTCAGCGAGCTTCCCGACGGCTCGCTCTCGGTGATGCAGGCCAGCGGCGACACGCAGACGATTGGCCGAGACGAGATTGAAGAGATGGTGCCCAGCAAGCTTTCGATCATGCCCGAGGGCTTATTGAACAATCTCACCAAGGACGAGGTGCTCGACCTGATCGCCTATCTCCGCTCCGGCGGCAAGGCGGACGACAAGGCGTTTGGGAAGTAGCAATCTCATTCGTCACGGCTTTTGTTTTGGGCTCGTACCGAGGGGATATGCGAGCAGGCTCGCCAAGCGGTGATCGATGCGAAGAGGATAGCGGGCCTTGCTGTCGCGTAGCGCTTCCTTCAACGCGCCAATGTCATTGAGCTAGTCGCTTGATCGCCTCGTACTGCGAATCGCGAAAGGCGGAGACGATTTCATCAAATCGGCGTTCTGGATCACGCCGCAGAGTTGTGTTGCAGTGGCCCCTCCAAACGGCTCTTGCCCAGTCGAGCCACGTTTCATGGTAGCAGGTAAGGTAGATGTGCTCGAAGAACTCAATAATCGCATTGTCAGATTGCCAACCATTCAGAGAATAGCGAGGGCCGGCGGCCTGCGAGTAATGCACGTGCGGATATGGATGGGTAAAGACTGGCCCTGCCTCTTGCCCGGCGTCGAACCGAAAATAATGAACCACGATGTCAGCGTCGTCGACCAAGAAAGTTGAGATGTCCATACCCTCTGTCTTAATCGCCTGGATGCTTGCGGCGCGTAGCGTCGTTTTCTCGAATTCGATGAACGCAACCACTGCGAGGTCGTCTTCAATCAGGAACGGCAAGACGTCCCCGCCGGCAATGGCCGTCGAGCATCGGAGGAGCATATCGCGGCATGTTTCGCCCCCAGCGATGCGCATGTCCGCCTTGGTTTGGCCCGCAGGAAAAGCCAATCTGCCGCCGGGACCACGCGGCATGAGGTTATGAAGAAATTGATCGAACCTCTCGGAAAATAGCGCGGCCACCGTTAGCGCGCTCCGGCCAAGTGCTGGCGATATCTCTCATACCGCGAAAGATCATCCGGAGGACGCGTCCCGACATATAAATCACCAATCTGCTCCGGATAGCAGACAAAGGTGAGTTTCGAACAGCGATCGGGCGGCAGATTCCTCGGCTTCTTAAGCTCTAGCCACATGCAATGCGCGGCGCTCAGCGGGGCGCAGGTCAGACAGTCGAAGTACTCCGCCACGCGCGGAGGATCGTCGCCCAGTCCGACTTCGCGCAAGGCCTGATCTGTCGCACACCACGCCGTGCCCTCGGCCATCTCCGCATCGGAGATTTTGAGCGCTTTTTGCAGTGCGGGATGAAGGAACTGACAGAACCCACGGTGATCGTAGAACGAGCGGTTGCGCAATTGTGGCAAAACACGCCGGACGTCCTCGGCAAAGCTGGTTTTGACGAGGCACTCATACCATACGTATTCCTCGCGTAGCGGTGTCGGTAATTCATATCGCTTTGCGAGCACTTTGCGGAACAACTCTTCGTTCAAACCCAAGGTTAGCGCCGCCCATTTCAACGGCAGCAGCCTCCGCGCCTGGAAAAAACCCTCCAGCGCATAGCGGTCGACATAGGCGGCGTCGTTCTCTGGCCCGGGCGCCATGGTCTTCCGGTAGCGGTTCACGTCATGCAAAAGGTCATGGGCATCTAGACTGTCCAGCCCGTAGTAATCGCGAATAAATTCCGGTTCGACGAACCGGCCTTGCAACATTTTGAGGCGGTGCTCCAGTTCCGCGCGAGTTTGGTCAAAATCAATGGTTGCCATGATCGACTCCTTTTTTTGCTACTCCTTTAGTTCAAGTTTCGCAGTTTTTGCTAGCAGATGAACGACGCCGTAGCGTCATTATGCCGCAAGTTGGAGTACTTGGTCGAGAATCTGCTTGATTTTTTTGCTTCCCTGTCCTGACAGGCCCAGCGGAATAATCTGTTCG
>JAICLL010000036.1 GCA_025927475.1 Pirellulales bacterium | reverse complement strand
TGCGGGCCGCGCGCCTAAGTGACGACGACCGACTCCAGAATTGGATACAGACTCGCCCAATCTCTCCTTTTTCACCAAGGTGCCAAGAGGTTAGCTACCGGCTTGCCGCCTAAAAGCTTACAGACGTGTTCCTACGCCCGAACCGCCGGAACAGCCTATTCCGCGATCCTGACCAGAATGGCCCCGCTGCGGCTGATGAGGTCGAGCCCGGCGGCGCGCGGCTCATTTGCCAAAACCTCTGCCGGGCGGCGCATGCCGTTGAGCAAGCTTTCGGGATCCGATTTCCGCGTGCTTCTGACTCCGCGCCAGTTGCGGCGAGTGCCGTCGTGAGGGTTGCCGGTGGTGAAGTTCACGTCATCCAGCACATCGCGCGCGGCGTTTGTGCCGACGTTGCCGGTGTTGGTGACGGCCATTACTGGCAGCGCTTTCAGCGCGTCGGCGGTCGCGACGATCTCAATGATGCCCGAATCCGAAATCACCCGATGGGCCGCGTTCGGCGCGAGCTGCGCGATGGACAACCGAGTATCGCCCGCCTCGTTGTGGACGTCGATCTGGCCGACGATGTTCTCCAATTTCAACGTTTCGCGCACGAACCATGCCGACAAATCGCCGTCCACGTCGCGGACCGTACATTCGTGCGCCGCCGCGGAATAATGGATTCGCCAGTCATCCTCGTGGCGTGTGCCCGAGTTGGAAAACCCCGCGGTGGAGACGATCGCCACATCGCCTCGCACCCGCTGAAGCCGGTCGAGAGGCACATGGTACACTTGCAGCGCCCCCTCGACGCCGTCGATCGTGAAGCTGCCGTCGTAGTCGCGATCTGCCGAGCCCGCATCGGTCACGAGGAGCGGAGCCTGCAGGTCCTCGACATCGAGTTCCGCCAGGCAACCTCGCAGCAAGACGCCTCGACAACGCGGCACGTAGACGGTGAGCCTCGCGTGGCGGCGCCAGGTGGAAGTTGCCAAATGCTCGCCACCTTCCGATTCGAGACGCACCAGGACCTGGCGGTTTCCTTCGGCGTAGGTCAGTCCTTCGATCTGGAGCACATCAAGTTGTTTGCCCTGGAACTGGCGATAGGGGGCATAGCTGTCTTGGATTTCATTGACGAGCAGGCGGCGCGATTCGCGCTGCGCGTCGGTGAGGGCGCGGCCCCGGTCGCCGGCCAAGAATTCTCGTTCGTCATCGGCTACCTCGGCAAGCGTTCGGCCCACAAGCTCCGGCGCGTGACCCTGGCGGTATACAAGCCGGAGGGCGTCGGCTTCGTCCGTTTCCGCTTTATCGACCCCCAGCACCGTCTTTTCGAGCACGCACCTGACCCGCGGTTCGTCGCAACCCCGCACGCGAACGTTATCGGCGGTGACCACCAGCAGCTTATCGGCGCCAAGCTCAAACGAGAATTCCTCGTCTTGATGGTGTGGCACGGCCGGTGAAACGAATACTTTTTTGGCGTCGATCTCCTTGCGCAGTTGGTCGAGATCCGTGCGCAAGGCTTGCAACTTGTCGTGCGCCTGCACGGCGCCGGCGGCCCCGGTCAGTTCCTGGGCTCGCAGAGCCGCGAGGTTTGCCAGCAAATCGCCATATTTTTGCTTGAGTTCGCGGGGGGCGAAGTAGGCGCCGCCACGCCCATTCCCGACGACGGCATGCTGGGGCGGGGCGGCGCCCCGCAACGTCAACGGCTCGTCGGCGGCGCGGGCCTGCGCAGCCGATGCAAGAGCCAGCACCGTGAAGGTGCCGTAAAGCAACAGCGCAGGAAACCAAATGGTGCGTTCGCGAAGGATACAAGAGCCACGGATCAAACACGGGTCAAACACGGATAAGAAAGTCGGAGTGAAGACTCGGTTCAGAATCATGACCATGGGTCGCTTCGTCCGGCAAGATCAGATGGTAAAGGAACCCGCTCTGGGGGCGCTCCTAAGGATCGTAGCTGTCTGCGGCGCCTCGTTCAACTTCGCCTCCAGCAACCACGGCTTTTGCGCGGAAGCGCGGCGAGGCCGGTGAATCAAGCGGCGATCGCCGCGGCCCGGTCAATTCCGCTTGCCCGGCAAAGAACCGCCGAAATACGCCATCACACCTCGGCCAGCGGCTCGCTGGCGTCGCCGAAGGCGTCTGGATGCACGTCCATCTTGTCCATCATCGATAGATACAGCCGGCACATCTGGCGGTTGGCATTCTGCCGGTAGTCGAGCACGCGGCCGGTTTGAATGCGGCCTCCCCCGCGGCCCAGCATGATCACCGGCAACTGTGTGGCGTCGTGGCTGCCGGTCATCATGCTGGAACAAAACATCAGCATGGTGTTGTCGAGCGCCGTGCGCGGGCCTTCCTGAATGGCGTCGAGCCGCCGGGCGATATAGGCCACTTGCTCGAGGAAAAACTGGTTCACCTTCAGCCAATCGGCGGTGTCGGAGTGCGACAGCAAATGGTGAATCATGTAATCGACGCCCAGATGCGGGAAACGCAGCGACGAGTGATCGTTGTTCAGCTTCAACGTGCAGATGCGCGTGGTGTCGGTCTGGAAGCCGAGCACCAGAATGTCGCACATCAGCCGCATGTGGTCGGCAATGTTTTGCGGAATGCCGTCGGGCGGGCGCGGCCGGTCGGGCTTGTCGAGCGTGGGCCGCCAGCCTTGCAGTTCGCCCTGCCGGCCCGCCGCTTCGATGCGCTGCTCGACGTCGCGGACCGAATCGAGATACTCATCGAGCTTTCGTTGGTCGGCCACGCTGATCGCGCGGCGCAGATCGCCGGCGTCTTCCAACACGGCGTCGAGCACGCTCTGGTCGGCCCGCCCGGCGCCTTCCTTGAACAGCCGGTCGAACGCCAGGGCGGGATAGAGCTCCAGCGGCGTGGGGGTGGTCGGCGAGCTCCACGAAATGTGCGAGCTGTAGAGCATCGAGTAATTCTTGTGTACCGAAGGGTTCGACTTTTCGCAGCCCAGCACCAGGCTGGGCACCTTGGTCGATCGCCCATAGCGTTGCGCCACCAGTTGGTCGACGCTGGTGCCCGAGCGAATCTCGCCGCCGGAGGCCAGCGGGGCGCCGGAGAGCAAGTTGCCGGTTTGCGAGCTGTGGATGTTTCCCTTGAGGGCTTGCTCGTTATAAAGGCCGCGAATGAACAGCAGCTTCTCGCGGAAATCGGCCAAGGGCGCCAGCACCTGGCCCAGCTCCATGTTTTTGCCTTCACCCTTGGCCCACCACTCGCGGCTATGAAATCCATTGCCGGCAAACAGCACCGCCAGCCGCACGGGCGGTTCGCTGCCGGCGCGGCGAGCCTGGGGTTCGTCGCCCCACACGGTCAGCGATTCGAACCACGGCAGGGCCATGGAAACGCCCAGCCCTCGGAGCATGGTGCGGCGGGAGAATTGGTGAGTCATGGGCGGATGTGTACGATTTTGGATTTTGGATTTTGGATTTTCGATTTTGGATTAAGCGCGGTCCCGCCCCTGTTCCTATTCCCTGTTCCCTGTTCCCTGTCCCCTAATCTCGCGGAACTGGCGGCTGCGAATGATTAATTCCAACACAGCCAGCACACGATAGTCGTTCGCTTTCAAGGCGGCTTGCATTTCGCCTAGCAGCGGCTCGTCGGAGAGCTGAATTTCGCGGCCCAGAGAATATCCTAACAGCTTGCGGCAGAATTGTCGCACGAAAGCATCGCGGCGCACGTTCAGCAAGTATTGCCGCAAGCCGTCAAGGCCGTCGAACTCTTGCCCGTCCATCGTCTTCACGCGGGTGTTGATGGCGCGGTCGCCGAGGTCTTGATCGCGGCGGCGGCCGATGGCGTCGAACGTTTCCAGCGCGAAGCCCATGGCGTCGATCCGCTGATGGCAGACGACGCACTTGGGATCGCTGGAATGTTTTTCGACAAGTTGCCGGACGGTGAGTCCTTCCAGCGCGGCTTCGTCGTCGGGCAGTTGCGGCGTGTCTTTGGGCGGACGCGGCAGCCGCTCGCCCAGCAGCACTTCGCTGATCCAATTGCCGCGCAAAATGGGGCTGGTGCGCGAGGCGCCCGACTGCTTGGACAGCGTGGTGGCCTGGGCCAGAATGCCGCCGCGGTCGAACCGCTTCACGCCCTCGACGCGACGCCACTGCCGTCCCTCGACGCCCGGTATGCCATAGTGGGCGGCCAAAGTGTCGTTGAGAAACGTATAGTCGGCGTCGAGAATGTCGAGCACCGAGCGATTGTTTTGAAACAGGTCGATAAAGAACTGAATCGACTCTTCGTACATCGCGCCGCGCAGCCCGGCGAAGGTTGGGAAGTGGCGATCGCTTTTTTCATCCAGGTTTTCAAAATCGTGAATGTGCAGCCACTGGCAGGCAAACTCGGTGGCCAACCGGCGCACGCGCGGGTCTTGCAACATTCGCCGGGCCTGCCGCATCAGCATGTCGCCGTCGGTCAGTTGCCCGGCGG
This sequence comes from Pirellulales bacterium, assembly GCA_025927475.1. Lineage (GTDB taxonomy): Bacteria > Planctomycetota > Planctomycetia > Pirellulales > JAICIG01 > JAICLL01. Next base: position 39,575 of record JAICLL010000036.1, on the reverse strand, counting down.
CGGCAGTCTGGCGCAATTCATCGTCGGGCAGCGACGACCACAGGAAATAGCTCAGCCGCGTGGCCAATTCCCAATCGTTCACCGGGATTTGCTTGGCGCCCGGTCCCGGCCGCTCGGCGCGATACAAAAATGCCGGCGACACCAACACGCGGGCCAACAACAGCCGAAACGCCTTGTCATGCGGCAGGCCTTCCGCGCGCAACTGTCGATAGAGATCGAGCAGCTTTTGCGTTTCGGCGTCGGCCAGCGGGCGGCGGCAGGCGCGGGCCGCGAAGTCGAGCAGGGCATCGAGATGCCGCGGTTCGCTGTCGACGAGCAACTGGCGAAAGGCGGCCGCCCGTTGATTGATCGAACCGCGCAGCGGCTCGAAGACTTTCGGATCTCCGTCTTGCGAGGCGAATTCAAGCAGTTGCGCGAAGCCGTCGACCAGCGTCAAGGCGTCTTGACTGATGTAACGCAGCTCGTCCCAGAGCCGATCGAGGTGCGCCTGCTGCGATTCGTCGAGCATCAGCCGCGCCAAGTGGTGGTCTTCGCGATAGAACAACGTCAGCGTGACCACTTCGTCAACCGGCACAATCTTGGTGTAGCAAAGGGCCGCCGGAAAGAGCTGGCGAAAATCATCGAATGCCTTCTCCCAGCGGGCCCGCGCCGCACTGCCCTGATTGACCACAATCGGCACGCCAAACGAAACGGCTTGGTTGCCTTCGGTCCATTGGCCGCCCGAGGCGGTCGCAGCCACGGTGCTGGGAGTCAACTGGCTGGATTGCGGCGCGCCGGCGACGGCCCGCAACTGCACGCTTCCCTCGCCGCCGGTTCGCCCATCGAGAACTCCGGTGGCGACCAGTTCGGCACCCGCTGCCAGGTCGGCCGGAATGCGGAAGCTGACCATCGAAGGGGCGGCCACGCAAAGGTGTTGCGCGTCGATCGGCGTGCCATCGACGTGTTTGCCGAACAGCGAAGGATCGAGACCCCACGCGGCGCCGGCTCTCGCTTGGCCATCTGCCTGCGGAGCTTGGCTGGGCTGGACGTCGCTGCTTTCGCGGAGCGAAAGGCGACGATGGGCGCCCAGCAATGGGCCGGAAACCGAGGCAAGCTGTTGGTACAGTTCTGCGTCGGCGGACGGCGTCTGGGCAGCCAAGCCTTCGGTCAAAAGCTTTTGGAGTCGGGCGGCCAGCGCTTGCTTTGCTCCCGCATCGGGCGCTGCTTGCCATTGCGCCAAGAGCGAGCCGGCGGGCACGACCGGCTCAGCCGGCCCGGACTGATGGTCGGCTTCGGTAAAGAAATGCCAAACCGCGTCGTTGCCGAAGCGGTCAGCATGCGGGTTGCCCGCCAGCACGTTCGGCGAAACGTCGTCGGCCAGGCTCCACGTTTTGCCACTGTCGCCCTCGGCAGTCAGTTTTAGCTCAAGAGCGGTAAGATCGCAGGAGTGGTTGCGATCGCGCGGGCCGATGACCAATGCCACCACGTCGCCGGCGTGGATCTCGAGGTGTTCGATCGGCCCAACGGCAACGGGCTTGGCGCCCTGAGCCACGCCCGTCGCCAGCCGGCGGCGGGTGGCGCCGCGGCGCACTTCGAGCGTCCAGACGACGCCGTTGCCGCACTCGGGGTGGGCATGAGTAAGCGTGGCTTCCACGCGCAGCGCCGCCGACAACGGGCTGCGCCAGCCCACCGCGGCGCGGACTGTGGGCGAGGGATGAACCGCCACGCTGTGCGGCTTCATGTTGCCGGGAATGCGCACGTGCTCGTCGGAAGAGTTGGCCACCAACAGCGGCGTCTCGTTGACGCCCCAGCCTTGGATAAACGCATGCCCCGAGGCGTTTTCCAAGGTTTTCGTGAAGTGGCCGCTGAGCTGCACCGCCCCGCCCGTGCCGATGCCCAGGTAGTCGAGCCAGGCGCGCAGGGCCTCGACATCGAGGTCGTGTTTGGCCGACAAAGCGGCTGGGTCGGCGTTGCCCAGCGCGGCGTCGGCCTCGCTGGCCGCGGCCAGATAGCCGGCGGTTTTGGCAAAGATCTGGCGGCGGAGCGCATCGGCCTCGCGCAAGAAGGGCCGAACGTCGCGCAGCAGCAGGTCGGGCCGGCCCGGCTTCACCAAGCGCGGCGATTGCCACACGACCGTGTCGTGTTCGTTGCCGTCGCCGGCGTCGCCTGCCACCAGGCTCAGCGTGAATTCCTTGGCATCGGGCGTCAGCGGAATCTTGAAACGCACTTCTTGGCTGGCCGCCAGCGGGCTGACCGGTTCGAGCCAGGCTTTGGGTCCGCCCACTTTGCCGATATGCCCCACCGTGCGGAAGGTCCACAGCGCCTTTTGCCAAGCGGACACTTCCTTGGTCAACTCGGCGGCGCTACCATCGGTGACATCATCCGATTTCATGGCGCGCCAGCGGGCACGAAGCCGATCGAGCAGCAGCGACGGCTGGTCGCCGATCAGGCTTGCCCAGAGCGTGCGCAGATACTTCGCGTTCAGACCTCGTTCGCTGGCGACCGCTTCGATGGTTTTGTCGCCCGCAGTCAGCGGCTCGCGCTCGGCCAACGTAGCGGCCAGATAGCGCTCGACCGGCAACCGGCCGCCCTCGTTGGTGTTGAAGACGATGCCTTGCAGGTTCACCGTGTCGCTGCCGCGAGTGTCGGTAAACTGCCGGTAAAAGTCGCGGATTTGCGCCAGCGTTTCGTCGGTCCAATCGCGGCGGGTCTTATACGGCGAGAACCGCACTCCGTCGGGCAGCAGCACGGCATGCTCGGCCACCTCTTTGGCGGCATCGAGGTACTTGGTCACCAGGGCGGGCGACATCGCCAAGGCGTTGCCAGTGTTCGTGAACCCTTCGCCGGCCGCGCTATCGACGGGAAACTCGCGCGCCGGATCGAGCGAAGCCACGCCGGTCAGATCGCGCAGCGTGTAAGTATATTCGGCGTTGTTCAGCCGGCGCAGCACAACGCGGCCAGGATCGCCCGCCCGCGCCGCGGCCTCGATGGTCAAGTATTTCCGCACCCACACTTGCAGCCGCGCTCGCTGCTGGCGGTCCGGCTGATCGGCCTCGGGCGGCGGCATCTGGCCATCGCCGAGCATGCGATCGACTTTCTGCCAAACGCGCGGCTGCTTGCGGACATCGGCCAGGGCCGAGAACTGCGTCAAGTCGACCTCGGCTTCGGCCTGCTCGGCGCAGTGGCAGTCGTGGCAAAAGCGGGCCACCAGCGGTTGTACGTCCTGCGAATAAGCGCGGGCCAGCGAATCCCAATCCGTGTCGGCGGCTCCGGCGCTGGCCGGCAGGCAGAAAACTGCGATCGACATGGCGATCGAAAGGGGACGCGACATTCGCAACGCGCGGCTACTCATTCGTTAGACCGTGGGCGGGGAGGGACGATCTGTGGGCGGGCTATCATTATAACCCTGCCACCGGCGCGCAGAAAGGGTTTTGGCGGCTCGCTAGTATCTTAAAAGTTGTGGTGCCCAGCCACCGAGTGCGGAGTGACAGCGGCAAAACAACTTTAAGACACTACCAATGGAACCTTAGCGTAAACCTGCCCGCGTGCGCCTGTTTGGGTCTGGCTGCCGATTCGAGCGCCGATGCCGTGGCACGCTCCAGCAACGGCTATCTTCGCAGTGGTCCTGCCGCGCGCACGGTTGGTCGAAACGCGGCATCCAACTCGGGCTCTCTGCGTGGGACCGGGCGGACCGCCGGTTGAAGCGGCGGGATGCTCGGCATCACCGGGCCTGTCTGCGCCGGCGCCGGCGGTTCGATCGGCTTGGCCGAAGGCAACTCCGCCACTAGTCGGCCCCATTCCATCGGCGCCGGCGAAACTCGCACCGCGGCGGGACGCACGGCGGGCACTTCTTGCACCGGCGGCAACGGCCGAACCTCGGCCACAACGCGCACCGCCGTCGGAGCTGTTAATTGCCTGGGAGTGGTTTCGCTGGCCGCTTCGATGGCCGGCTCGGTGTGCGGAGTGGCCTGAGCAATTGGCCGCGGCGGCGGACCCGCGCTCGTGGAATCATCCACACGCGGCACCGGCCGGCTGCGAATCGGCTGCAGACGGCGGCCCGCGCGGGGCGACGGCGTGTGCGAACTCATGGGCGGCGCAGGTGGTTGAATTTCGGGCGGCGGCGCTTGCTCGGGCGCTAAGTAGCCCTCATCGGGAACAATCACCGGCGCAGCCTCGCCCGGCGGCGAAACCGGAACCGGCACGGCCACCGACGCAGGCTCGACCGGGCAACTCGGGCATTCCGCCGGCCACAGTCGCCAGCAGGTCGGATAATAGCCCGCGCACAGCCCAGTCGGATAACCAACGCAATCGCCCGGCGGCGGACACTTGCCGTGATGGTCGACATGGCTGCAACCCAGCGATAGCATGCTCAGCGACAGCGTACCCATCGACAGTGTGCCCATCGACAGCGTAACTGCCGAGAGGCAGGAGGCAAACCATCCGAAGCCTGCTGGCAGCAGCCTGCCGTGCAAGCGCTGGGCCCAGGCGCTAAGCCGCTGGCACGCGGCAGATTGGCCGCTCTGATCTATCCGTTCATCTCGCGCATGCATGCCTCACCTCAAGCGTCGAATGATTCTATGTATGAGACAGGCGCTCGCGCCTGCACCACAGGTTGTTTCCGACTAAAAACCGCCGCCTAAGCCAATGAACCGATTGAAGAACTTGATGCTCTTGACCGTGTTGGTGCCCAGCAACGTGGCGCCGAACATGCGGTCGAACGGCGCGGTGAACTTGCTCAGCGCGGTGTCGATGGCCACCAGTCGGTCGTGGGCCACAAAGACGCGGTCGCCCGGCATCAACTGGTAGTTGGTCGAAGTATCGCCGCGCGACGTCACCGCATACCAATCGACTGGCAAAATCTGGTGGCAGGCCGTCCCATACGGCGCGGGCCGCGCCACCCAAATGCGGTTCGACGACACCGAGTCGAGCCCGTTGATCTGCGAGACGGCGTCAAGCACTGTTTCATTGCCGGTGATCGGCAGCCGGATGACGCCGTCGCCCAGACCGGCGCCCTGCGTAATCACGTAATAGACCTTGCTGTTGTAGGCGAAGACATCGACGGCCACTTCGGGGTTTTCCAAGTACAGGGCCAGGTGAGCCTCGATGGCCTGCTTGGCTTCCTGCTGCGTCAGCCCGGTGACGTGAACTTTGCCGTAGCTGCCCAGCGTCACTTTGCCGTCAGGGCCAACCAGGTGCTCGCCGGCGATTTGCTGCCTGCCCGCTGACTGCACCAGGCCCATCGTCACTTCAGGCTCTTGCAAGAACTGCTTCAGATGTTCGCGCACCGCGGCAATCGCCTCTTCCAGCCGCAGGCCCACGATCTTGATCGTTCCATACGGCGGACCCAAGTCGAGATAACCGCCCGGCTGCACTTCATAGGTGCCTTCGACCGGATGGTCGGGCAGCGTGCCCAGCACCTGAATGCTCAGCACGTCGAGCGTCTCCACTCGATACGGCGGACGCGGCACCACCTTGATGGCGTCGATCAGCAGAATGTCGGGCGGCTCGATGATGTATTCCGGCAGCGTGGTCTTGGTCAGTTCGCGGGGCACGGTGGGCGGCGGCGGCGGCACCTTCGGATCGAAGTGGCTCGGCGGCGGCGCCCAGTCATGGCCGCCCGGCTTGGTGCTGTGACAGCCTAAGGCCCCGAGGCAGACGACCATGATTCCGACTAACGCTGCGCTCGTACGATGTCGCTGAACGTCGTGCATCGTTACCATCCCTTTTTGCCTGCAAACTTACCCAGGCGGCAGACCCGGTAAAATGCTTAAAAGCCGAGTGTCGGCACAAGCCTGACGTGATGGCTAATCGGCAAAGACTGGGAAAGTGCTTTGAAGCAATTTCAACAGCTTTGCGAAGCCAACCGAGAATGCCCCATTTAACCAAGATCGCGTCTGAACGGATCGAGCCCGGTTTAAGAGATACAACGCGGGCAAAACAGGGAAAGACGGAAAACTTCCGCTTTGGATTACGACCTCAGCCCAAACAGCTTGGGATTGGCCGCCTTGGTGGCCTCAATGCCGCGGCGCACCGACACCAAGTCGGTCGAGAGCGAGATCAAGCGGCAGCCCTTGTCGTAGGCGCGTTCGGCAAACTCCGTATCGGCGGGCACGACGCCCCAATGCTTGCCGTGCTTCCGGCAGGCGGCGGCCACCTGATCGATCGCCTCCCAAACTTTGGCATGAGTGGTCTGCCCGAGCAGTCCTAGCGATTGCGAAAGGTCTGCCGGACCGACAAAGAGCAAATCGACACCGTCGATGGCCGCAATCTGCTCCACTTCGCGCACGGACTGGGCGGTTTCGATCTGGATCAGCACCAGGTGGTCGCGGTTGGCGGTTTCGGCAAAGTCGGCCTGGCTGAGGTGGGTGTATCGAGCGTCGCGGCCCGAGGTGTTCATGCCGCGCATGCCGCGGGGGGCGAACTTGGCCCAGGTGACAAACTCTTCGGCTTGCGCGGCCGAGCGAATTTGGGCGGCCATCACGCCGCCGGCCCCGGCCTCGAGGTTCTGCGTGACTTGGGCGTAATTGGTCGGCGCCATCCGCACAAAGCAGTCGAAATCGTTGGCCCGCGCGCAAACGGCCGCAAGCTGGATTTCTTGCCAACTCAGCCCGACGTGTTCCTGATCGATCCAGAAGCCGTCAAATCCGCCGGCCAAACCGAACAGGTCAATCAGCACCGGGTGGATCAGCCGTCCGACGGAGAAAATGCGGCAGAGTTCATTCTTGGCAAGGAGCTCTTTGAATTTTTTGGCCATCGTGGTTATGCAGTAGCGAGTGTTTCGACGGCCGCGATGTGCAACAAGGCGCAATACACCGCGCGCTCGGGCAGGTCTTTGTCGCTCGGCAGACCGATGTACAACCCGCCGCGGATCAGTAGCGCCGCCTCGGGATGGCGAATTTCAAAAACGTCGCCGCTCGACATCCGGACGCGAAACGGCTCGAACGGGCGCCGGCTCATCGCCTCTTTGAGAATTTCAACGGTCATGGCAGCCATTATTTGATGGCGATGCGGCCCTGTCAACTCGCGGTGCGAGCGGGTAGTGTCCTAAAGTTGTGTTGCTCGCCCACATTAACCCGAAGCGCAAGCGAGGCCGTGGACTGATTCTGCCTCGCTCGCGCTTCGAGTTCGTGTCAGATTGCCCAATCAGCAACACAACTTTAGGACACTACCTGCGAGCGCGGCTTGCTCGCGCGTCTTGAGGGCTTCCACTGCTCACGCGGCGTGCGCTTCGCTGGCTTGAGGCACGCTTCCGCGGACCACCAGCGAATACAGCGCGGGCACCAAAAACAGCGTCGTGACCAGCGCCGCCAACAGACCGCCGATCACGGCCCGGCCCAGCGGCGCGTTGGCCTCGCTGCCGCGCTCGAACGCCATGGCCATGGGCACTAGCGCGAAGAACGCCGCCAAGGCCGTCATCACCACCGGCCGCACGCGGATGGAAGCCGCTTTGCGGATCGCCTCGGTGGGGCTGAGGCCTTCTTGCATACGCAAGTGTTGCGCAAAATCGGTCAGCAGCACCGTGTTCGACACCACAATGCCGACCATGAAGATCACTCCCAGCAACGACTGCACATTGATGGGCGTTTGCGTCACATAGAGCATCAACACCACGCCGATGCCGCCCACCGGCACCGCCGAAAGAATCACCAGCGGCGTCACAAACGACTTGAACAGCGCTGTCATCAAAAAGTACATCAGCAGCGTCGCCAGAATCAGGCCGAGCGCCAAGTTTTTGAAGGTGTCGCGCATGCGGGCATACTCACCGCTGAGCACAATTTTCGAGCCTTGCAGCGTTTCACTGGGCTTGGTGGGATCGTAGGTCGCCCAGACGCCGTCGCCTTGGGCATCGCCAAACTTCCCCAGCAACGCCACCAGGTCGTCAGACACATGCCCCAGATCGCGCACTTCGACGCCCATCGTCACGTCGATCGTCGGCTGGATGTTGATGTGCTTGATCTCCGAGGGGATCGTGGCCCGCTCAATCGAAGCCAAATCGCCCAGCCGCACCTGGCGGTGCTGATGATCGCCGGTGATGGGAATGTTCAGAATGTCGGGCATCGACTCGATCGCTTGCTCGGGATATTGCACTCCCACGAAGTATTGATTGTGGCTGACCGGATCGATCCAGAAATTCTTCTTGTTGAACGAGATGCTGGAATTGGTCGAGGCGATCACGTTCTGCATGATGTCGGCCTGCGTCAGCCCCAAGTCGGCGGCCTTGGCCCGATCGACGGTGATGACAAAGGCGGGGGCGTCCATGCGTTGCAAGACGCGGGCGTCGACCACGCCCGGCACCTGCGAGCACTCGTTGCGAATCTGCTCGCCCACCTTGAACACCAGGTCTTGCTTGTTGCCGGTGATGCGAATGTTGATCGGCGTCGATTTGCCCTCGTTGAGCGCGCCGCGCACCATGCCGCCGGCGTCGAACGCGAAGTCGAGATTGCTGAATTCGGGCTCATGGGCGAAGCCTTCGCGCAACACCCGAATATATTCTTGCGCCGAGCGCGTGCGGTGATGCGACAACTGCACCTTGACCACGGCGTCCATGGGACCGGCATTGGGCGTATAGGCCGCCGACCAATCGGGCGTGACGCCGATTTCTGAGATGAATAGCGCCAGATCGTGCTCGGGAATCGACTTGTGGATGAAGTCTTCGACCTGGGCCAGTTTCTTCTCGGTGATCTCGATGCGGCGGCCCGCCGGCGCGCGAACGAAAATCTCGAACGAGCCGGCGTCGACCTCGGGAAAGAAATCGCGCCGCAGGCGGGGACCGAAATATCCCAGCACGGCGAACAGCAGCCCAAATGCCGTTACCACGGTCAGCAGCCGGTGATTGAGCACACTATTGAGCGCCCGCACATACAGCGAGATTCCTCGCTGAATGAAGGCTTCCCAACGCGCGAAGATCCGGCCCAAAAAGCCCGGCTGCGAATGCTCGCGGTGCTGGTGGGCGGCGGCTTCGGCCCGCAGCACTTCGGCGGCGTGCCCGGCGCTGGGTTCTCCGGCGTCCGGTTCTCCAGCCACCGGTTCTCCGGCCGCGCCGTGTCCGCCGGCGGCGTGGCTTTTCAGCCACAGCGCGCTAAACGCCGGCACCAACGACCGCGACAGCAAGTAGGCCGTTACCATCGCAAACGCCACCGCCAGGGCCATGGGCCGAAACAAGAACTGCCCGATGCCGGGCATCAGCGCCAGCGGCGCCAATACCAAAAAAGTGCAAAGCGTCGAGACCAGCTCGGGCATGGCCACTTCGCTGGCGCCAAGGAACGCCGCTTCGTGCGGGCTCGAGCCGAGCGAAAGATGCCGGTGCGTGTTTTCCAGGCAGATGATCGCGCTATCGACCATCGGCCCGATGGCCAACGCCAAACCGCCCAGCGTCATCACGTTCACCGTGTTGCCCGTGTAATACAAGCAGACCAGCGCCGACAGCACCGACAGCGGCAGCGTCATGATGGCGATCATCGTCATCCGCCATTCGCCCAAAAACACCAGGATGACCAGCGAGCACAGGATCGAGCCCAGTGCGCCTTCTTGCACCAGCGCTTCGATCGACGTGCGCACGTAGACCGATTGATCCATCACCATCTTCAGGGCAATGCCGGGACGCGTCAGGCGGGCGGTCATGTCGGGCAAGGCCTGGTTGAGCGTGTCGACCACCTTGAGCGTGCTGGCGCCAAGCTGCCGATAGACCGGAATATAGACCTGCCGCCGCCCGTTCACGCGCACGATGTTGGTTTGAATGAAGGCCGCGTCCTGGGCGCTGGCCACGTCGCGCAGGTACTCGGCGTTGCCGTGTGTGGCGCTGAGCGGAATGGCGCCCATGCCGTGCAGGCCGTCGACGTGTTCGTACATCGAGTTCGACATCAGAGCGAAATCGAGATCGCCGATTTTCACATCGCCCGACGGCACGAACACGTTGAACTGGTCGGCGGCGCGCATCACATCGACCGGGGCCAGACCACGCGCTTGCATCTTGATGCGATCGAGATAGAGCATCACCGCCCGCAGCTTGCCGCCGAACACCACCGGCGCCGAAGCGCCGGGATTGCTCATAATCATGTTCCGCACTTCGTAGCGGCCCACGTCATATAGGATCGACTCCGGCTCGCTTTCGCTATCCAGGGCCACCAGGCAGACCGGCACCGTGCTGGTCGGATCGAATGGCAACACCACCGGCGGCAGCGTGCCCGGCGGAAGGTTGGGCAACACAGACAACGCCAGCGAATTGACCTGCGTCAATGCGCCGTTGGGATCGACGTCGTCGTGGAAATAATTGCGCACCACACTGGCGCCGACAATCGAACGCGATTCCTGCATCCGGATGCCGTTGGATTGACCTGTCCACCGCTCCATGCGGTTGGTAATATCCTTCTCGATGCCCTTGGCCGGCATGCCGCCGTAAAAGGTGAGCACCTGCACCGCCGGACTTTTGAACACCGGCAGAATATCGAAGGGGATTTGCGTCAGGCAAAGTACGCCCAACACCAAAATGGTAAACACCGTCACCGTGACGGCATACGGATTGCGCAGCGACGCTCGGATGAGCCCGTTCATGAACTTCCTCTCTCAGCGTTCAATGGCCTGGGGAACCGCCAATTCAGACGCCGCAAGCAAGCGACGTGCCAGCAGCCAAAACCCGCGCTGCTTTTGGCCGAGGCTGAGAATCACGCGACCGGCCGAAGGAGCGTAAGCCATGCGAGCTGAACGGCTTTTGGCGGGCATACCGCCTCGGTCTCGCCGTTGCGAATTTCGCCGAGAAAACGATTCAAGTTTCCCGCGCTAGAAACCGCAGTGGCCTTAGCTGGCCAAGAACTTGCCACGCACCCGCGCGGCAATGGACGTGATCTGTACACGCCTCAGCCACCGGCCCCCGTGACCTGCTCCATGATCCAGCGGTCCATGTCGCCCAGCATGGCCGGAGCGATTTCTTGGCCGCAGGGGTATTGCCGCAAAGCCACGTCCATGCCCGCACTATGAAACAACTTCAGATCGCGGCAGACCGTTAGACTGTCATATCCGCGGCTGTCGCGGCCGCAGGCCAAAAAGACGGGCACGCGCCGGGCATCGACCAGCCGACGCAGGGCGGCCTGTCGCGTAGGAAAGGCGCCCGCGAGCGACAGCACGCCCGCAAAATGGTGGGGATGCTCCATCGCCAGCCGAAAGGCCATGGTGCCGCCGGCGTCAAAGCCCGCGACAAAAATGCGCCGCGGCGAAATGTTAAATCGCGTTTGGGCCATTTCGATGGCCTCGAACACGCGGTGCTCGGCCTCAAGCAACTCGGCGGGGGACTGCGGCCAGCGATAGCCCGCTTTGCCGGCGGCAGAATCTTGGCGGCGCGGGCCGCGCGGCGCGGCGGCAACGTAATTGCGCACGCTGACCAGCGGCATGATCCGCTTCAGTTGGCTTTCGTCGTCGCCGGGACCGTGCAGCCAAACCAACAGGGGATAGGCGTAATTCGGCTCATAGTGCAACGGCGCGAACAGCGCCACGTGCGTTTCGCCCTTTGCCGGCCGATACACAGCCGAGCCAAAATGCGGCTCGCGGGCCAGCCCGCTCAGATGCGCCAGCGCACTGGCCGGCTGCGCTTCAAAGGTCGTGGTCGATTGCAGTCGGTTCATCGTCGTTGCATTCTCAAAGGGTCGGTCAAGAATCACCGGCCGCCCGCCGCCGCGGGCGATGAAAGTCGCGGACTCTACCGAAAGCCACGGCCGCTTGTCAACGCCAACCAGCATACAGAACAGGTAGCTTGCGAGGGATGGGCCGAAAGGCACGGCTGGGTCTGGCGATTCCGGCGACGATGAGCTAGGTCAACTTCGCCATCGCGGCCACCAACTCTTTGACCGCCGCAACGCTCTTGTCGAAGCCGGACCGCTCGTCGGCGGTCAACTCGATTTCGACGACCCGCTCGACTCCGCCGGCGCCCAAGATGACGGGCACACCTACAAAAAACCCGCCCACGCCGTATTCGCGGTCGCAGTACGCCGCGCAGGGAATCAATCGCTTCTTGTCGCGCACGATGGCCTCGACCATTTGCGCTACCGCGGCCGCCGGCGCGTAATACGCGCTGCCGGTCTTCAAAAGGCTCACAATCTCGGCCCCGCCGTTGCGCGTCCGCTCGACAATCTCATCCAGCCGCTTCGGATCGAGCAAGCGACCGATGGGAATGCCGCCAACCGCGGTACACGTGGGCATGGGCACCATGGTGTCGCCATGCCCGCCCATCAGCAACGCTGAAACATCTTCCACGCTGACGCCCAGCTCCATTGCCAGGAAGGTGCGATAGCGGGCGGTGTCGAGCACGCCGGCCTGGCCTAAGACACGTTGCGTCGGAAAACCGCTCACCTGCCAAGCGCGCTGCACCATGGCATCGAGCGGATTACTGACCACAATGAGGATGGCCTCCGGACTGGTGCGCTTTACCTCGGCGGCCACCGCGCCGACAATTTTGGCATTGGTCGACAACAGATCGTCGCGGCTCATGCCCGGCTTGCGCGGAATGCCGGCGGTGATCACCACCACGTCGCTTTGAGCCGTGTCTTCATAGCTGGTGGTGCCTTGAATGTCCGCGTCAAAACCGACAATCGGCGAGGCCTGCATCAAGTCGAGCGCCTTGCCGCGGGGCATGTTTTCGGTTTGTGGAATATCCAACAGCACGATATCGCCCAACTCGGCGGCGGCGCACCAATGCGCGGTGGTGGCCCCGACATTGCCGGCCCCGACGATCGAAATTTTCGCGCGACGCATAAGTAAATTCCTGTTCGATGTGTATGGCGAGATTGTCTTTCGTCCGTTCCTAAGTTGTGAGTATCCGATTCGTGCGCTTGAAGTCAAGGGTAAGATACTTGTGGCAGGGCATGCGGTCGTGTATGGTTGATGCGCAAGCGGGATAGAATGTCAACATCACTGTGTAGGTACTGCAACCACGATGGCCAGACGACAAACTAGCGGCGCTCCGACGCGGAGCGATATCATCCGGGAATTCATTGCTCAGCATCCCGCGGCTGGCCCGAAAGAAATCCGCGAATCGCTTCGCAAGCAGGGCCACAACGTATCGACCGCGCTGGTGAACCGAATCAAGTACAACGATCCCATGGCCAAATCTGCCGCAGCTAGCTCGGCAACGGCCGAACCCGAAGTGGCGGAAGCGCCGGCGAAAGCGGATCGGCGCGGCCGGCGGAAAGGCCGCGGCCGACGCCCTGGAAGGCGGCCGGGCAGGCGGCCCAGCGCCAACGGCAGCGTGCGGATTTCGATCGAGCATCTGCTGGCTGCCAAAAAACTCGTTGAGGAATTGGGCAGCATCGACACCGCCCAGGCAGCCGTCGCCGCGCTGGCAAGGCTGGGTTAACAGGGCATGCTTCAGTTGGCATCGCGCCGTCTTTTGACTAAGCGCCGTCTCCCGGTGTGGTAAGTGCCTCGCGCCAGAATAGCGGCATCGTTTCCCAGGCCGATGCGTACGTCGCATCGAGCGGTGTGGAAATGTAGACCTCGGGCGAGAGAAACAACGGCATGTTGTGGAGATCGGCGCCGACCCCTGTGGGATCAACAAATGCCTCCGGAATGGGACCGCCGATGTACGCCGCCAACGTCAGCGGCCGGTCGGCCGGCAGCGCAAAGTCACTATCCGTGAATCGTTCCCATAGCGCTGCATGAACGCCTTGTGGATCGCGCGGTCCCGGTGGAAAGAGGTCGACAACTAACAAGTGGATTCCCGCCAGCAATAACTTTTCGGTCTTGGAGAGAAACGCTTCAAATCGCCGCCGACTGCTTTTATTGCCCGCCGAGACGATTTCCAGAACGGCGATGACGCGATGGTCGCTCGTATGCCGGACCACCACTGACCGTGCCTTCGCCGCGTATTGCTCGACTTCGACTTTCGTATGATAGCGAACCTGGGGCGGGAATTCGGCCAGCGCCGTTCCGACAGGCGGTTGCCGCTCCGGAAGGCCGGTGTCTGGACCTTTTAAGGTGAGAACATCGGGCTCCCAGGGGCCCGCGATCTGCTCCACCAGCGAGTAGTGGTCGGGCGGCAAAAGTCCTTGATTCAAAGCTGCGGCGAGCATACTCATCCATTCCGTATGGAAATGGTGAAAGATGCCTGCCTCCACCCGAGTCCAGTCGTGAATCGGCATGGTACATATTCCTCAACGGCAGTTAGGGACGCACGCAGTTATTATACTCATGGCGATGCGTTTTTGACTGGCTTAGGCCCTCTTGTGTTGCTTGGGCTGCGGCGCAGGCTGCTGCTGAGATTCTACCCAGAAAGTCGCATCTATTGGCTGGCCGCTCGACAATCGGCCGCCGGCGAAGATAAACTGGCCGCGATCGCAACCGTACCCGTTTCTGATATGGCCGTCGACACTCCCGCACGCATCGCTGTTCTTGGGGCCGGGCCGATCGGCCTCGAAGCCGCGCTGTACGCTCGCTATCTCGGCTACGACGTCGACCTTTACGAACGCGGACGTGTCGCCGAGAATCTGTTGCGCTGGGGGCATGTGCGGCTGTTTACGCCTTGGCGCATGAACGTCTCGCCACTGGGCGTGGCGGCCTTGCGCGCGCAAGACGAAACTTGGCGGCCACCGCCCGACGACGCGCTGCTTACCGCACGTGAATTCGTCGACATCTATTATCGGCCCTTGGCCCATTCTGACCTGCTGGCCGATTCGTTGCGGATCGATACCAACGTGACCGCCATCGGCCGGCAGGGACAGCTCAAGGGCGAAAACGTCGGCAGCGATGCCCGCATCTTCGCCGATTTCCGCATTCTGCTGCGCGACACGTCCGGGCACGAACTCGTGGAAACGGCCGACGTGGTCATCGACGCGACTGGCGCCTACGGCAATCATTGCTGGCTGGGCGATGGCGGTATCCCGGCCGTTGGCGAATCGGCCGCGGCGCACGACATCGAGTATGGGCTGCCCGATGTGCTGGGCGACGAGCGCGAAACTTACGCGGGCCGGCATACGCTGGTGATCGGAGCTGGCTATTCGGCAGCCACCAATATCGTCGCCTTGGCTGCCTTGGCTAACGAATTGCCCGACACCCAGATTGTGTGGGCGGCGCGGCGCGAGCCGACCGACCGCGACACGGGACCGATTCGGCTCGTGCCTAACGACCGGCTCCGCGAGCGCGAGCAGTTGGCCCGCGCCGCGAACACGCTGGCACAATCGGCGGCGATCGATTTCCGCTCCGGCACGCTGGTTTCTGCCATCGAGCGAACCGACAACAATCGCCTGCGCGTGCAACTGGCCGGCACGCACGCGGGCGAAATCGAGGTCGATCGCATCATCGCCAATGTCGGCTATCGGCCAGACAACACGCTGTGGAGCGAGTTGCAAGTGCATGAGTGTTACGCCACGGGCGGGCCAATGAAGCTGGCCGCGGCCTTGGCCCGGCAAACCTCGGCCGATTGTCTTGACCAGGCCGCCGCCGGGGCGCAGGCGCTCATCAACCCAGAGCCCGACTTTTATGTCTTGGGCGCCAAGAGCTACGGCCGCGATTCGCGGTTTTTGCTCGCCGCCGGGCTGACCCAAATCCGCGAGCTGTTTTCGATCATCGGCGACCGCGCCGAACTCGACTTGTATGGCACGATGGCGCCGACCGAGTCGTAATCTAGGTTATCGGCTGTCACCGAGCGCGCTCACCGCGTCCTGACCAAAATCGACCAGCTTCAGTCCCATCGTCCGTTTGCCCAGCGATTTGCCGTCGCGCAGGCGTTCTTTCTCATACTCATAGGTAACCACGCCGAACGGCGCCCGCTTGTCGAGTCGAATGATCGCGCTGAGCCGCGTCTCGATTCCGCCGCCCGTCTGCACGTCGACGCAACGTAGTCCGCTGCACCGCGTTTTGCCCAGCTTGCTTTCGACTTCCTCCGGCTCGAGCTGGGTGACTTCCCACGCCGGTCCGTGGAAGAATTCGTCGAGGCTTTGCACCTCGCGAAGCCCCTCGCCCTGCAAGTCCAACTGCTTGATTTGGCCCTGGTCCACCGTCGGATGTTGGCGCCACGCCTTGTAAACATGCGCCAGCGGCTCCTGGCCGCGCTTTAGGTACTGCTCTGGGATGAGCAACTTGATGGTCTCGGCCGCTTCGTTGCGGCGGTCTCCGCGCTCAAAGCGCGAGGTCGACTTGACCTCAATCCACCGACAAGCTTCGCCGTTCACGGATTCGTGTCCTACGGAACTGAGCCTCAGCGTGCCGATCACCGTTACGCGGGAGTCACCGTTGGCTCCATAGGCCTTTCCCGCTACGTCAAATTCGGCCCATGATCCGTCTGCGGGAAGCTGATCAAGAAGCCCGTCCGCTCGCGCGGCGATGGGTACGAAAAAAAGTGCCGCTGCCAGGAATGCCGATCGCATATCAACCTCCGCAGCATTGAAGTAAAGTAACCCTACTGATGAAAATAGCCGCCCGCGAGCGGTTTGCAAGCTTCTTACAGTAACTACCGGAAGACAGGCGTTGCATCGGAATGAATTCCGTTCGACGTTCAGGCGAACATCTCAGCGCCGGTCGGGGGCGGTGGGGCAAATAGTGCCCCGCAGGCCGCACAGGCTTCGCGATCGCGCGGGGCCGGGCGATGGCACTCGGCGCACGGCGCCAACATCGGCCAGCGGCGATGCCAGCGATACGCCAACCAGCCGGGCACACCCAGCAGCAACACGAACACAGCCCACGCGCCGGCCCACGGCGGCTCGTAACGCCGCTGCCGCCGATAGGCCAGCAAAGCCAACGCGGCTGACAGTACATAGACGATCGACAGCGCCGGCCAAAACAAGGCCACCATCTTGGCGAAGGTGCTGGAAAACTCGGGGCCGCGAACCTCGGGCGCTGCGGCGTAGAACAGCGCGGTCAAGACGGCGGGCATGGGAATCACCGGCGCGACCGTCCAAATCTGACTGGCATTGATCCCGCCCTGCGACTCCTCAATCGTTTGCCGCCGCTCAAGATCTCCCGCCGCGTTAAGCCACAGCAGCTCCAGCTCCAGGTTATTGCCGACCATCCGGCGCAGGTAGTTTGTCAGAACCCTGCCGTTGCCCAAGTCGTACCAGCAGCGCAAATCCTTGCTTTGAGCCTCGGGCGGAATGCCCCAATGGCCTAACGGCTGCCCTTTCAAGTCAATCATCTCGACGCTGCTTTTAGTGCGAACCAACAGCCGCTCGGACACGGGGCGGCCCTCCGCAGCATCGCTCGCCGGCCGCGCCGGCGCCGACACCAGGGTCATTGCCCCGGGAAACTCGGCCAGCATTTCGACGGTTTGCCGGTGGAAATCGACACGCCACACCGCATCGCCCGACAGCAGGAAGAGCGACGAGTGCTGCAAAGTTGCCGGGTGATGGATGCCTTGGCTGGGTGAGTAATCAAAGTTGCCTTGGGAGCTGACAATCCCGCCTTCGCGGAGCCACCGGCGGCTATCGATGGAGAACTGCTGTTCAACGGGCGGCACGGCACCCACCAAGCCGGACGTGCCGAGATAACCAAGCGGCTGCCTGGTCCGGCTTTCGTAGCCGGCGAAGTAGGCGTGGCCGTTCGGCCAACCATCATGCACCAAAAACCAGGCGGGGCCGTTCTTATTCAAAAAAAACGGCATCAAGCGTTTTTGCCATGGTAAGCGGTATCGCGGCACGTCGTCGGTAAGCCTGCTGTAAAGCCAGGTGGATTCGAGCCATTGCCCCTGATTGAACTTTTCGACTTCGGCGGGCGAGACCGCCCTCGGATCCCCCTTGAGGAACCGCATCAAGTTTTCGGTCTCGGCCCGCGAGGACGCCTTGCCGTCGATGTACCGGTAAGTGTTGAAGCCCGTACCGTAGTTGTACGTCTGAATCACGACGGTGCCATCGCTACGCACTTGAAGGAAGTCCTGGTCGGGCCGGCCGGCCATTTGCCGCACCGGGGCCGCCAAGACCACCACCATGACCACCGCCCACGGCAGGGCGATGCCGAACGCCATGAACGTGGCGACGACGAACCGCGGCAACTCGCACCATCGCCGCCTTTCGCTCGGCGAAAGCACATCCTTTCGCGGGCCGAACGACGACTCTGCGATCTCTGATGCGGGAGGTTGTGAAGATGCGCTCATGAAAGTCTCGCAGCTTATGAAAAATCTCGGGTCCGAACGACGAACCGAATGGCGTAGATCGACGCACTGGCCAGCAACAGCAACCAGGCCCACTGGCAATGTCGCCACTGGGGCCATGCTTGCTCGCAAATGTGAATGCCAACGTAGGCCAAGATGCCGGCGCCCAGCAAAGGAAACAACCGCGTGCCGAACCAGCGGCCCGGCCACACGCCCGACAGGAACGCGGCGAAGTACATCACGAGCATCGCCAGGCAATTCCGCCAGGCGTCGATCGTCATCGACCACGCGAACGGGCTGGCGTGCGTGCGCGGGTTGGCGGCCCAAAGAGCGTACACAATCAGCGGCAGCGTTGCGCAGACCGAGAACACCGCCGCGCCGACCGCCAGCTTGATGCCGATCACTTGGCGGTGACTGACGGGGCGATGCAAAAGCCACAGCCAGGTGCCGCGGGCCGATTCGACGAACGATTGCAGCAGCCCAAGGGCCACCGCCAACAACAGCGCAATCACGGCCGCTTCGGCGACAAAGCCGTCGGCGACAAACGGCACCGGCACGGCGCGATGCCCGGCCCAATGCGGAACATGGTAACCCAGTACCGACGCCAGATTGTAGAACCCGACGGCCAGCGCCAGCGCGGCCAGCAGCGCGGTCTCACGCAGCTCCTTGTACACCAATGCTTTCAGCATGACGTTGCTCCGCGGTCGTAAACAGCGGGACCGATCGCGGCCCCCGCGTATACTCAATAAACGCATCTTCCAAGTTCAGCTCGATCACATCGATCGAGCGCGGTTCGAGAGACTCGCACACCTGCCGCTGCTCGTCGCTGAAGCCCACCACGATCAGCTCCAAGCTGACGCCCACTTGCCGGCTGCCGACCAGCCCCGCGCAACCGGGGAACTCGGGTGGCACGCGATCGAACTCCAGCACCACTTTGCGAACAGCCTCTTTGAAATAATCGGTCGGACAATCGACGCGCAGCACGCCGTCGACGAGAACGCCGATGCGGTCGGCCACGCGCTCGACGTCGCCCAGAATGTGCGAGCTGAAAAAAATCGTTCGCCCGCGGCGCTGAATCACCTGGATCAGCGACTCCAGGAACTCGCGCCGCACGACGGTATCGAGTCCCAAGGTCGGATCGTCAAGAATCAATAGCTCCGGGTCGGGCGCCACAGCCAACGCCAGCGAGAGCTGCGCCCGCTGGCCGCTTGAGAGCCGGCGGATCTTGGCTCGACGCGGTAGCTCGAAGTGATCCAAGATCTGCTCAACCAGCGGCTGGCTCCAGGTCGCATAGAAAGGCCGAGCGAAGCGTATGGCCTCGGCCACCGTCATCCAGCGGTAGAGCGGATGCCCTTCAGCCAGGTAGGCGATCTTGGCTCGCGTCTGCGGCTGCAACTGCGTTACGTCTTCGCCCAGCAAGAAAGCCCGGCCATAGTCGGGGTGGACCATGCCGGTGAGCATTTTGATGGCGGTGCTTTTGCCGGCGCCGTTTCGGCCCAGAAAGCCGTAGATGGCGCCTTGCGGCACGCGCAGATCGAGCGAGTGGACCACCGGCCGCCGCCCGTAATACTTGGTGAGCCGTTGGGTAAGGATGGCGTCGGTCATGCTGCGTACTCACGATCAGGTGTTCGCCCCGGTCCATTGAAATTGCCCCACGCGGTCGCTGACGGCGGCCACCACCTCGTCAGCCGAAAAACCCAGATAGACGGCCTCAGTCAGAAAGCGATCGAGCAACTCGGCAAGCTTTTCTTTGCGGGCGCGGCGGGTGAGTTCGGCCTTGGGTTCGGCGACAAACACGCCCAGCCCCTGCCGCGTGTGCAGCACGCCGTCGCGCTCCAGCTCGGTATAGACGCGGGCGACCGTATTGGGATTTACCACCAGTGTGCGCGATAAGTCACGCACCGAAGGAAGCTGCTCGCCCGGTTTCAGCCGTCCACGGGCGACGCCGGCGCGAATCTGCTCGGCCAACTGCCGGTAAATCGGCGAACGGCTGGTGGGGTCGATGCGAAATTGCATGGATCGCCTTGTGATGAACTGTACTAATACTAACCATACAGCACCCCGCCGTCAAGGGCCGGCCGCGATCTTCTGGAAACAAGAGGTGCAGGAACAGGGTTGGCGATGCGTAGCACCGCTCGGCTCGATTTGCCGGCCGTCAATCTCCCCGCAGGGCGGGCAACAGCGGAG
The DNA here is from genome assembly GCA_025927475.1 of Pirellulales bacterium. Taxonomy (GTDB): domain Bacteria; phylum Planctomycetota; class Planctomycetia; order Pirellulales; family JAICIG01; genus JAICLL01. The sequence goes on along the minus strand of JAICLL010000036.1, from coordinate 19,345 downwards.
CGGTCAACGCCGCGCGGAGGGACACGACTCCGGCGGCCAGCCCGGTGAACAGCACCAGCGCCATGGTGACGGCCAGCGAGACCCAAGGCAATGAAGCGCCGCCGCTGGCCAAATGCGGCCAGACGGCCACGAGCGCGGCGCCGATGCCCACCGCCAGTCCCGCCACCAACAACGCAGCATTCTCGATCAGGACCATGCGACCCAACAGCGCGCGGCGGAAACCAGTGGCCCGCAGCAGGGCCATTTCGCCGCGGCGTTCGAGCACATTGCGCAATTGCACCACCGCCAGGCCGAAGGTGCCCAACACGAGACCCAAGCCACCCAGACTTTGAAACGTCGAGAGATAGGTGTTCTGCACCGCCATCAGCTCGCTGAGCCGCCGCCGCGTGGGTTGCGCGTCAAAACCGGCATCGCCCAATGCTCGCTCCAACATCGTTTCCACCCGGGTGGCTTTTTCGGGCGGCACATCGATCAAAAAAAACCGATAGCCGCTGATCTCGGGAAAGTGCGCCAAAAACGCCTTCTCGGAAATCAACAGGTCGCCCTGGAAGACGCTGTTCTTGAGTAGCCCGACCACCTCCAGCACCACTTGTCCGCCGCGGCCATCGTTCACCGAGTATTTGCTGCCGACGCCGTCCAGATGCAAACTGTAGGTTGCCGTGTTGGCATCGAGGATCACCGGAATGCGCCGCTCGCCGCCGGCGTCGTCGGCCAGCGGGCGGTCGAGCAATCGCCACGGGTTCTTCTTTTCTTCGGCGCTGGCGGCGGCGGTGGCCGACCAGGCAAAGCCGCCCCGCTCGATCAAAGCCTCGGGCACGCCCAACACGCGAGGCTCGCTCGGCTGATACAGGTTCAAGCAGCTTGCGTCGTCGCCGGGCTTCACGCGCAGCGAAACCATCGTGCCGTCTTCGAGCAATTGGTTGTCGTCGGCGGAAAGTCCCATCTCTTCGCGGCCGGCGGCGGCGCCCAGATCTTGATAGAGCGGCTGATCGCTTTCGGCCATCAGCGAGAATCCGCCGCTGCCGCCGTCGCGGCGGGCCGTCGATTCAGGCGGGGCGAGACGGAACGCGCTGACCGCGACGATCAAAAAGCTGGCCGCGGCGACCAGCCCAATCGTGAGCGTGCTGCGACCAGGGTTGCGGGCCGCGTTGCGCAACGCCAACCGTCTGACACCACGGCCGCCCGGCTTCATCAGCGCGCCCGCGCCGCCCCCGCGCAACCGCGACCAGACCAAGGCCAAGAGCGCCGTGAGCACCAGCGCCCCCGAGCCGAAGAACGCGCCGGCTTGCGCCTCGCCCGTCAAACGGTTCGCCATTGCCGCCAGGGCGATCGCCGCGATCAGCGAAAGCCAGGCCACCGTTTGGCTAAGCCAAGTGCGCGCGGCGACCGCCGGGCTTCCGCCGCTGGCCTGGCCCGCCAACAAGCGGCGAACTGAGACCTTGCTCATCCGCCAGAGCGACCAGACGATGGCCAGCCACGAAACTGCGACACCGGCGGCATAGCCGATGGCCAGGCTCCGCCACGTCAGGTGGAGATGGAGAAACGGAGCGCTCACCGCGGCCAGCCACCAGCGCGGATCGCGCAGGCCGGCCAGCATCAACCAGGCAAAACCCAATCCGCCCGCCAAGCCAAGCGCCCCGCCGGCCAGCGAAATCAACAGCCCTTCGGCCGATAGCAGCCATCGCACCCGCCGCGCTCCGAAGCCCACGGCCGCCAGCGTGCCGATTTCGCTGGCCCGCCGTTCGACGCCCAGCCGAAACAACAGCGCCGCCAGCATCACCGCCGAGGCAATGATGAAAAAGCTGAAGCCCAGAAACAGTCCATTAAAATCGGTCGTCCCGCGCGAAGCCGCCAACCCTTGCCGCTTGACGGGGCGGAAGACGAAGCCCAGCGATTCTTTGTGCGCGGCCAGTTCTTGCTCGAGCCGCCCGGCCAACTCGGCCTCGGTCAGTCCTTCGGCGGGCGGAATGCGAATCGACGTCGTCCGGCCGAAGCGGCTGCTCCACAGCTTTCGCCCCGTCGCCAGCGACACAAAAGCCTTGGGCGTCGCATGATACTCGTGCCAATAGCGATCGTCTTCGTCGTGCGGCGGCGTGGTGCGCACCCGCCGCGGATCGTAGGGAAACGGCGGGTCCCAATTGTCGAGCGAGGCTTTGTCGGTCACGCCGCGCAGCTCGGGCGTAAAATCGGCATCGCCCGCCGGGCCGGTCATCGAAACTACCGCCTTCAATTTGAACTCCCTGGTCGTCTCGGTCACGCGGCCATGTGTGCTTTCCGGCTCAAAAAAGGTCAGCCGCACGCGATCGCCCGGCTCAAGCGCCACGCCCTGCCGGGCAAAATCGTCGCTCGCCCAGCGATTGAGCAGAATCTCGTCGTCGGCCAACGACTCGATCGCCTGACCTTCGGGCGTCTTGAAGGGCCCCAAGGGCGTCTGATCGGTCAGGTCGAGCGCCGTAATCGTCGAATAGGGAATTCGCCCTCGGTCGCCGTCGCCGGCCAGAATGTAATTGGCCAAATAGGTGAAGGCGAGTTGTGGATGATCGGGTTCAAACACCGTTCGCGCGGCGCGTTCGATCTCCGGTTCAAGCAACATCCGCTCGCTGCTGAGATTGAAGTATCCCCGCTCGGTGCGCCGCAGCGAAAGGCCATAATCGGCCAGCTTGGGCAGCAGCGATTGTTGCAGTCGCTGCTCGCTTTCGATGGGCGGGGTCTGGGCCGTTTCGTGCCCGGCCACCAACAGCGCGTTGATCCGGTCGGGCGGCTGATCGAGCGCCGACTGCAAATCGGCCAAATGAAAAAAGGCGTTCAGCGGCGCCTGCTGATTCGGTCGCAGGCTGAATTGCCCGACGCCCGCGTCTGGCAGAACGCGGGCCACTTTCAGTCGCCGGTTGGCGATCAGGTCGGTCTTTTTGCCCAGAGGGCTGTCGGGCGGAATGTTGGTGGGCCGCGGCAGCCGCACCACCACCTCATCGCCTTCGCTCACTTGCAGTTCGTTGGCCAGCGGCTGGTTCAGAAGGACTTCGCCTTCGGCGGGTCCGGAACGATGATCACGATCGGCCTGTCCAGGCTCAGCGGTATCCGCGTCGTCGAGTTTCCAAAACGCCGGCCCGCAGGCCCACAGGTTCACCTGGCTGGCCCGCGCGCCCGAATCGGGCTGCGACAGGCTGCCTTGCAAAAAAATGGCCGGCACGACCATCGAGAACGATTGCCCGAACTCGGGTTCGGCGGCCACCTCGGTGGCCAGGGCCGTATGAAAAAAGCGATCGCTGGCGAGCACCTCGTCGATTTTGCCCAGCCGATCGAGCGTGAGCTGCCGCAAACTGCCGCGCACCGAATCGCCCACCAGCAGCGCCCCCGTGAGCACGGCGGTGCTCACCGCCACGCCCAGCGCCACCGCCAGGTTCATCCGCCAGTGATACGCGAGACTAGAGAGAATCAGTCGAAGCATTCAATTCGCTGCCGGTTTACAAGCTGCTTGCTTGCGAAGAACAAGGGTCCCCTATACTTATTTCTACGGAGCCCGTGGCCGCATGGTTCATCGGTACACGCACCTAATAAGCCACTTACGATGACGCCGCTCGTCGGCCCGAACCGCCCATATCCCCTTCCGTTCCCCTTCCGTTTTGAGCCTGTGGCTGGCGCGGGTCTCGCGGGTATAATGACTTTCTTCGCCCTCGCGAACATTTCAAGATAGCCCTCCCCCAACGAACGATGACTGCCACACCGCCACGAACGATGTTTGAAAAAATCTGGGACGCCCACGTGGTTCATGCCGAACCGGGCAACCAGACCATCCTCTATATCGACCTGCACCTGGTTCACGAAGTCACCAGCCCGCAAGCGTTTGAAGGGTTGCGGCTGGCGGGTCGGCGGGTGCGGCGACCCGAACGCACGGTGGCCACGCCCGACCACAATGTGCCCACCACCGACCGCCGACTGCCCATCGCCGATCCGATCTCGAAACAGCAGATCGACACGCTGCGGCGGAACTGCCAGGAATTTGGCATCCACATGTACGACTTGGGCGACCGGCGACAGGGCATTGTGCACATCATTGGTCCCGAGCTGGGTTTGACGCAACCGGGCATGACCATCGTCTGCGGCGATAGCCACACCGCCACGCACGGCGCCTTTGGGGCACTGGCCTTTGGCATCGGCACCAGTGAGGTCGAGCACGTGCTGGCCACGCAGACACTGTTGCAATACAAGCCCAAGACGATGGAGATTCGCGTCGATGGCCGGTTGGCGCCCGGCGTCACGGCCAAAGATCTCATTCTGTTTATCATCGGCCGCCTGACCACCGACGGCGGCACCGGCTATTGTATCGAGTACACCGGCGAGGCCGTTCGCGCGCTGAGCATGGAAGAGCGGATGACGGTCTGCAACATGACGATCGAAGCGGGCGCGCGGGCCGGCATGATCGCCCCCGACGAGAAGACCTTCGATTATCTTCGCGGGCGCGAGTTTGCCCAGCGCGATTTTGAAGCGGCGGTGGCTCGCTGGCGGCAGTTGCCCAGCGACGCCGGCGCCAGTTACGACCGGGTAGAGATTTTCAAGGCGGCCGACGTGGTCCCGCAAATCACTTGGGGCACCAACCCCGCCCAGGTGGCGCCGGTCAACGCCCGTGTGCCCGACCCCGCCCAGTTCAACGACGACAACGACCGCAAGAGCGCCGCTCGGGCGTTGGAATACATGGCGCTGACGCCGGGCACGCCGCTGGCCGAGGTGCCGCTCGACCGCGTCTTTATCGGCTCGTGCACCAACAGCCGCATCGAAGACCTGCGGGCGGCGGCAGCCGTGGTGCGCGGCTATCGTGTTTCCGACCGCGTGCATGCGATGGTTGTGCCCGGCAGCGGACAGGTGAAAGAACAGGCCGAGCGCGAGGGACTCGATCGGCTGTTTCAGGCGGCGGGCTTCGAATGGCGCGAGGCGGGCTGCAGCATGTGCTTGGGCATGAACCCCGACATTTTGCAGCCGGGCCAGCGCTGCGCCTCGACCAGCAACCGCAACTTTGAGGGCCGCCAGGGCAAGGGCGGACGCACGCACCTGGTTTCGCCCGCCATGGCCGCCGCCGCCGCCGTGGCCGGGCATTTTGTCGATATTCGAGAGTGGCGATATCACGGCGAAGAATAAACACGTTGCGAATCGATCTTGATTTGCGGCGCTGCGAAAATCGTTAGCGCCGCGAGGCAGACGACTTCGTGTGTCGTCTGAAAAAGTGCGCCCGCTTTTGGGCTGCGCGTCCGTTTCTATGTGTGAAGCGCGCGGTCGTTTTGCGCGTCGAGCCAATGCCGATGGGCGAATTGAGTTGGGTCAACGTGCCGCCGGCGGCCGTGCCCGACGCAAATCGCCCGAGAAAATGCCCGGAGGTGTCAAACGTGTCGATAAAGCCGTTGCCGGGGCCTTCCTGATCGTCGGTGTTGTCGGGCCCCAGTTGCTTGGCATAGCTCACAAACAAAGTACCGTTGATGTCCTTGATGCCGAAGGGGGCGAAGCCGGCCGGTTCATTCGGGTCGGTGAACGTGTCGAAGCCGTTCGCGCCCAGCGGCACTTTTTGAAAGTGTTTGTCGAAGACGTCGATCTTGTTGTTGTGGAAATCGGTGGCATAGAGAAAATTGCCCTGGCTATTACTGCCCAGCGCCAGCAGCTTGTAGACCCGCGCCGGTGCCCGATTGATCGGAGGCGAGAATGGCCTGCGTCTTGTTGACCGCCGGGTTCCACGCGGTAATGGTGGTTGCCCGACGAGTTGTTCGACGCGGTGATCGCCATTGAAAGCACGGAGCACATGGTCGATAAGCCGCAGTTCTTCTGCGAAGCACGGCGGGTGCTGCGGCCCGGCGGGCGGCTGGTAGTTTGCGCCTGGCTGGCGCGGCCGGCGCCGCACTGGGCGGAAGTGCGGTTCTTGCTCGAACCCATTTGCCGCGAAACGCGGTTGCCCGGCATGGGCACGGCCGCCGAATACCGGCACATGATTGCCGCCGCGGGCCTGGAGCCGGTGGCCTTTCAGGATCTCAGCCGGCAAGTTAAAAAGACCTGGCGGCTGTGCATCTGCGGTGTGTTGCGCGGCCTGCTCCGAGAACGTGAGTACCGGCAATTCTTAATGAACCGCTCGAACCGCGATCGAGATTTCTTGCGAACCGTCTTTCGCATGTGGCTGGGCTATGCGCTGAAAAGCCTGCAATACGGCGTCTTCACGGCGCTCAAACCGGTGGTTGCTTTGCCGGCTCGCTCGGGATGTCTTGCGCGGGTATAATGGCGTCTTTGGGCCGACGCCGGCGCTCTACGTATAATTAAGTGCTGTGTTGAATGCCGCTGATTTACCGGGTAATGACGCCCGACGGCAACAAGCCAAAAACGGGCAACACCGCGCGCACTTTAGGTGTTCGATTGCCGCCGAATCCAAATTTCGACATCGACGTAAACCCTGACGGTACTGTCGAAACTGGGCGAGGGGGCATGTCGGTTTCGCCAAAGATGGAGTCACTTCCGGCGTTCCGTGCGCCAAAGCGGCTTGCACACGTAATCCAGGGGGCGACTGGAAGAGACGAAGATTGTTGCTGGAGTATGGGCGACGGGCAGTTTAAGAATGGTCCGCTGATGGCTGGTTTGTCGCTGCGCAAGGAAAACAAGCACCACGGGTTCATCGAACCGGCATACCGAATGCTTTTGGCCGATTATCTGGCTGCGTTAGCTGCGACTCGCGACGAATGGCGACTGGAGGGTTAGAAATGCGCCTGGCGTCTGTAACCATAACTGATAATTTCAGCCGGTATGTCCGGCTGTTCTGTCAATTGTATTCTCAGATTCAGTCCGCTTCCGGAGATGACGACAAGGCAGATGCGATTCGTGATGAGATGGACCGACCATGGAGACAATTGACATCGGACGAATTTTCTTTTGCGAACGAGCTAGCAATCGATTTATCGCACTTGACTGAGGAGCGCGATCCGCCTACGGAATTGCGCCGTGATGTGCTCCATCAGTTCCGCAACGTTAAGGACTCGCAAGATTGGCGGGCACTCCTTGCCTTTCTTCGCGCGCACGAGGATAAGTTACCCCTCGCGGACGTTTCAGCGCTGCGCGGCATCTGCTGGATGGAGTTAGGGCAGCCGTTTCCAGCCGTTTTGTTTATGGCCGACGCGGTGCGCCGTAGGCCCAGTGACCTTCGTCTCAAGTGGCATTTACTCCGATACCGGCTGCAGGCCGAGCAATATGAACAAGCGCGCAGTGAGGCCCTGGCATTAGCTGGCCGAGGGGCAAGCCCGCTTGAGCTGCTGCTCGCCGCCGATGTGCTTTTCGATTGTATATCGATCCTCGGTGGTGACAACACGACCGGCGAACTGGCGAAAATCGTCGAAATTGCGGCACGCGGAGCATCGGCACTGCCAAACTCGCCGCGTGGCTCATGGCAAAATTGCGTTGCGGGTGCGGGGTTGTTGAGTCAGGCTCTGAGTTTTGAATTGCTCGGTGAGCAACAGAATGCGATCACCGCGGCCAAGAAAGCCTTTGAGATCCTACCCGAACGTGTAGACAGCCAAAACGGAGTCGAGCCTGAGTCGTGCCAAAAGGGAAACGGCGCGTTTCGGTCAACGATTGTCGAGAAACGGGCCGAGGCGCATCGCGACATTTTCAATCCACACAAGAGCCTTTCATTGGTAGGAGCATGAAACCCTTCACCCAACACTCCGGCCTGGTCGCTGCGATGGACCGGGCCAACGTCGATACCGATCAGATCATCCCCAAGCAGTTCTTGAAGCGGATCGAACGGACTGGCTTCGGCCAGTTTCTGTTCTTCGATTGGCGGCAACTGCCCGATGGCTCGCCCGACCCGCAATTTGAGCTGAACCGCCCGGAATCTCGCGGCGCCACCATTCTGCTGGCGCGGCGCAATTTCGGTTGCGGATCGAGCCGCGAACACGCGCCCTGGGCCTTGGAAGATTTTGGCTTCCGGGCCATCATCGCCCCCAGCTTTGCCGACATTTTCTACAACAACTGCTTCAAGAACGGTTTGCTGCCCATCCGGCTCGACGAAGCGCAGGTCGACGATTTGTTCCGCCGGGCGGCGAAGCACGCGGGCTATCGACTGACCATCGACCTGGAGAGCCAGACCATCCGCGACGAGCACGGGCTGAATCTTTCGTTCGACGTCGAGCCGTTCCGAAGACATTGCCTCTTGAACGGGCTGGACGACATCGGCCTGACGCTGGCCCACGCAGACAAAATCGCCGCCTACGAAGCGGCCATGTAGGGTGGGCCGAGTCCCACCGTTCGGCCGTATTTGACCTTGCCGAATCGTGCCGCCTGAGATGGTGGGACTCGTTTCACTCGGCCCACCCTACGGGCTATATCCATTGCCGCCGTTGATTGCCAAAACTGATCGGATACCATTGACGCCAAGAGCTATGCCCACACGCCGCGAACGCATCGAAGCCATGCTGCTCGACGATCCAAAAGACGTCTTCCTGCGCTATAGCCTGGCGATGGAGCTAGCCAAGGAGAACGAGCACGATCGCAGTCTCGAGCGGCTGCGCGAATTGATGAGCGATGATCCGCCGTATGTGCCGGCGTTTTTCCGTTCGGGTCAGCAGCTTGCCGAGTTGGGCCGCATCGAAGACGCCCGGGCCGCGCTGCGCGACGGCATCGAGCAAGCGCGGCGGCAGGGCGATCTGCACGCCGCCGGCGAAATGAGCGAACTACTCGCTACCTTGGGCCAGGCTTAAGCGGTTTTGGATTTTAGATTTTCGATTTTGGATTGGGCTGATGGCAATCGAAAATCCAAAATCAGAAATCGCAAATGGCGCCACCGGCGTCCGCCACCAGGTGGTGTTGATCGCCACGCTGGCGTCGTTGGTATTGTATCTCGATCGCTACTGTCTCTCCGAATTGCTCAAGTACAAGCCGGTTGTCGCCGACTTGGGGCTGGATGACGACCAAACCTCCTGGAGCCTGAGCGCGTTTTTCTGGTCGTATGCGCTCATGCAAGTGCCCGCCGGCTGGCTGGCCGACCGCTTTGGCCCGCGGCGGCTCTACTGCTTTTACATCGTCGGCTGGTCGCTGTTCGCGGCGGCCACGGGTCTGGCCAAGGGCTTTGCCATGCTGTTTCTAATCCGGCTGGCCATGGGCCTGATGCAGGCCGGGGCCTATCCGGCCAGCGGCAGCCTGCTCAGCCGTTGGGTGCCGTTGGCCGAGCGCGGCTGGGCCAGCGCGATGATTGGTTTTGGAGGGCGAATCGGCGCCGCGGCGGGGCTGGCGTTCACCACGCGCATGATCGTCGTCTCGGGCCAGTGGCGATGGATCATGCTGCTCTATGGCGGGCTGGGTGCGGTGGTTGCAGGGGCGTACTGGTGGATGGTGCGCGACTGGCCGCGAGAACATCCGCGCGTCAATACCGCCGAACGCAGCCTGATCGCCGGCCGCGTCGTCGATGAATCGGAAACGCAGGCCAACGCGAACGAATTCCGCGAGGCGCTCACCGGCTTTCAATATCTGCTGACCAGCGGCAACATGTGGCTGATGTGCCTGGCCCAGTTCACCACCAATTTCGGCTGGGTGTTTCTGGTGACCTGGCTGCCGCGCTACCTGGTCGAAGCCCGCGGCTTTTCGGGAGAACGCGGCGCGAACATGAACGCGATGGTGCTGGTGGCGGGCATGGCCGGCATGCTCTTCGGCGGACGCATCACCGACGCGGTCACGCGCCACCTCGGCCTGCGTTGGGGGCGGGCATTGCCGCTCGCGCTGTCGCGGTTCATCGCGGCGGCGGCCTTCGTGGCCGTGCCCTATCTGGCGCCGCAATGGTCGGTGGTGGCGGCTTTTTGCCTGGTGGCCATTGCCACCGACCTGGGCGTGCCCGCCACCTGGGCCTTCGCGCAAGATGTCGGCGGCAAATATGTCGGCGTTGTGTTGGGCTGGGGAAACATGTGGGGCAATTTTGGTTCCGCGGCGGCGCCCGTGATTGTGGGTTGGCTTAGCCAGCGCGAAGGTCAGGCCATGGAATGGAACGCCGGCCTCTGGGCCTGCGCCGCGGCGTTTCTCATTTCAGGCGTCGCGGCCTTTGGCATTGATGCCAGTAGACCGGTCCAGCCCTCGCTCGAAGCCCCCGCGTAGGATGGCCTTCCACTGCTCGTGACGGGCAAGCTGTGGGTCATGCAAATGGCTCGTTGCCCTGCTAATCTCTCGTAAGCCCTTCTAAAATCTCTTCGCCATATTCTCCTTTCGAAACAACGACGATGGCGTCATCGTGAGGACAAGCGTTGAGATATTGGTGTCCTGGATCGCGGGAGTCGGCGAGCGGACCGAGCAACTCCGCGAAGTTTTCCCAGTCGTCAGCGGTGAGACACCACTCAAACTCTTCGCCGGTTTGCGACGCGATCCTATTCAGCCCCTGACCGACGCCTCTCAGTCCTTCGGATCGCGGCGCCCAGCGCGCTGCCCTCACGCGGGTGCCGGCAAACGCGCGGATGAAGGGAAGCAAATGCAGATCGAAAGGCCCTTCGCCCTGAGATAGGCGCCTGAATACTCCGGCGAGTTTGTCAATCCGGCATGTCAACGAGCCAAACAGCACGACTCGAGGCCCATCTGAAGCCTCGTAGAACATGAGATTGAGGTTCTCGTCCTGGCGGCGCATCGCATTAGCAGAAGTGCAAGCACGAGGCGGTAAGGCGTCAGGGCACAATGCCCCGGCCCTACTTCGCCCCGACCAACTGCTTCTTCTTGTCGGCGATGATGGTTTCCTGAATCGCGGCGGGCACGCGGCGATATTTGGAAAACTCCATCGTAAACGTGCCCTGGCCCTGCGTCATGCTGCGCAAGTCGGTCGAGTAGCCGAACGTCTCGGCCAACGGCACCTCGGCCTCGATCGTGGCCGTCGATCCTTGAATCTCGGTGGCCACAATCATGCCGCGGCGACTGGTCAATTCGCCCGCCACACTGCCCTGGAAGTTCGACGGCACTTCGACCTCGAATTTCATCACCGGTTCCAACAACACCGGCTTGGTCTTCAAAAAAGTCTCGCGGAAGCAGTTCCGCCCGCAAATCTGAAACGCCATGTCGGAGCTATCGACCTCGTGATACGAGCCGTCTTCCAACACCGCCTTCACGCCCACAATCGGGTATCCCGCCACGGGGCCTTTTTGCAACGAATCGCGGAAGCCTTTTTCGACCGAAGGAATGTATTCCTTGGGGATGCGTCCGCCCACCACCTTCTCTTCGAAGATGAAGACTTCTTCCTCGGCCTCGTCGTCGGGAATGGGCAGCATGCGGCCGACAATATGAGCAAATTGCCCGGAACCGCCGGTCTGCTTCTTGTGCTTGAAGTTGTACTCGGCTTCCTTGGTGGGCGCCTCGCGGTAGCTGACCTTGGGGGCGCCAACCTCGACCTCGACCTTGTATTCGCGGCGGATGCGCTCGACGTAAATATCCAGGTGCAACTCGCCCATGCCGGCAATCACGGTCTCGCCCGTCTCTTCGTCGGTGGCCACGCGGAACGTGGGATCCTCCTTCGTGAATCGCTGCAGGGCCTTGCCCAGCCGGTCGGCCCCGTCGCGGCTGAGGGGGTTGATAGCCATCTTGATGACGGGGTCGGGCACGAACATGCTTTCCAGCGTGCAGTATTTATTCTGCGCGGCATAGGTATCGCCGCTGGCGCAATCGACGCCCATCACCGCCACAATATCGCCCGCCGAAGCCGTGTCGGCCTCTTCGCGCTTGTCGGCGTGCATGCGCACGATGCGGCTGAACCGCTGCTTCTGACTGGTGCGCTGGTTGAAATAGCTCTCGCCCTTGGCAATCGTGCCTTGGTAAATCCGCATGAACGTCAACTGTCCGTACGGATCTTCGACGATCTTGAACGCCATCCCCACAAACGGCTTTTCCGGATCGGGCGACAAGGGAAACTGCTGGCTGGCGTCGGCGTGGTTCTTGGCCACCAGGTTGCGATCGAGCGGCGACGGCAGGTAATGCACCACCGCGTCGAGCAGCGACTGCACGCCCTTGTTGCGATAGGCCGTGCCCATGAATACCGGCGTCAGTTCTTGGCTCTGCACCGCCTGGCGAATGAGCGAGTGAACCAACTCGACGGGCGGCTCTTCTTCGGCCAGCAGCAGTTCCATCAGCTCGTCGCTGTACATGGCCAGCGTTTCGAGCATGTGCTGCCGCTCGGCGACCGCCTCGGCCCGCAACGGCTCGGGAATCGGCTCGCGGCGCACTTTCTCGCCGTTGTTGCCATCGAAATACACCGCGTCCATCGCCACCAGGTCGATGATGCCCTCGAAGTTGTCTTCCTTGCCAATGGGCAATTGCATCAGCAGGGCGTCGCAATCGAGCTTTTCGTGCAGTTGCTTGACCACGCGGCGATAGTCGGCCCCGGTGCGGTCCATCTTGTTAATAAAGGCCAGCCGCGGCACGTGATAGCGCTTCATCTGGCGATCGACGGTCATCGACTGCGACTGCACGCCGCCCACCGCGCACAGCACCAGCACGGCCCCGTCGAGCACGCGCAGGCTGCGCTCGACTTCGACGGTAAAATCGACGTGGCCCGGCGTGTCGATCAGGTTGATCTGGTGATCGTTCCAATGCACGGTGGTGGCGGCGCTGGTGATGGTGATGCCGCGCTCGCGCTCCAGGTCCATGTAGTCCATGGTGGCGCCGCCTTCGCCCTTGACCTCCTGAATCCGGTGGATGCGCCCGGCATAGAACAAAATGCGCTCGCTCAGGGTCGTTTTGCCCGAATCGATGTGCGCCGAGATTCCAATGTTGCGAAGGTTTGCCAGATCCATGTTCGTAGTCTCAAAAAACAACTCGTCAGAGCGATCTCTCGCCGCGGGGTACGCCCGGCGCGACGAGCACTGGTGGGAAAAAAACCAAAGGGACCGGCAAGGGTAAACCGCCTACGGGCAAACAACCCGCAAGCCACACCCCTGGGTCCACAGGCACGGTCGAGGCGGCTTGCACCGCCGGCCTCTTGCCAACGGCCCGCGACGCGCCGCCCTCCGCCGGACCCAACTGCCCGCCGCCTTTTGCCCCGGCTCATCCGCGCCTCCCGCCTAAGCTAGTGGCGCAGACGTCCCGCCTGCCGGCGCAGCAACCGGCCTGCTCAGGCAGCCGGGACGCCTGCGCCGCAAGCTATCTATCTTATCCCTTTTCGTCGGCCGGCAAAGGGCAATTTATCGACAAGGAGCAAATCTTGCGCGTTTTTGACTAAAAACGCGGTCCTTGCGGCCCCGCCCGGCCACTTTGCCGTGCCGCCGGTCCTCATCGGCCACCCGAAGAAACCGGCACATTCGAAACAGGCGATATAGATCGTAGGGCTGTCCCGCGGGCCGGGCAAGGCGCCGGGCGGCGAATCAGCACGATCGAGCTAGCACGTCGCGCAGCGCAGCGCCGAGCTCCGGAAAGCGAAACTTGAAACGGTCCTGCTCAAGCCGCTTCGACGCCACGTATCGCCCATAGAGCGCCAGCTCGGGATCGGTTCGCAACAACAGCGGCGCGCCGAGTCGAACCATCCAGCCCGCCGCCGGCAGACCAACGGGCATGCCCATCGCCCGCCGCAGTTCGCGCATGAACGCGCGCTGCGAGACCGGGTTGGGCGCCGTGGCGATGTAGGCGCCTTGCATCGTGGCGTCGAAGAGTGCCCGCTCGAACAGCCGATTCATGTCGGCCTCGTGAATCCAGCTCATACCCTGCGTGCCCGGGCCGACCGTACCGCCCAGGCCAAGCTTGACCAGCGTGCGAAGGCGGGCCAGCGCTCCCCCGCCGGCGCCGTGGTCGCGCCCGATCACAAAGCTGGTTCGCAGCACCACCTGCCGTTGAGATGGCAACGCGCTGGCGCGAGCTGGCATGGCAGAAACGCGAGAACCGCGAACTTAGCGAAGAACTGATCCAGGCTCTTTCGGCGACTTCCTAGGAAAGAGTTTCGCCGGCTCTCGGCGACGGCGATGCTGGCCGGCTAGCGCAAATCCGCGGCCACGCGCAGGCTGATGCCGCCCCAGTGCTCGGGCTGCACGTTGGGAAAGGGCTCGCGGCGGACGATGTATTGATCGACCTGCCGGCGCGAAAAATCGTCGAACGCGCACATGCCATAGTCCTTGCCGTCGGCGCACCACTCCCAGCAGTTGCCCAGCATGTCGAACAGGCCCCAGGGGTTCGCGCGGCGCGTGCCGACGGGATGAAAGTCGTAGCTGCCGCCGGCGTTCTCTTTCGACCAGGCAAACTCGCCCGAAGCCGGCCAGGCCAGCTTGGCCGTCGCCTGGGCATCGCCGGCCTCCAAGGCGTGAAACCACTCCTCCTTGGTCGGCAAACGGAACACAAACCGCGTCTTTAGGGCATTGAGCTTTTCGCAGTATTTCGCCGCGTCGGCCGGGCCGATGCCGTGCACCGGCAGGCGGTCGTTGCGGGTCTGCGTGCTGGGGTTGCTGGGCATCAGCGCCAGCCATTGTTTTTGGCTCAGCTCGGTCTGCGCCAGCCAAAACCTGGGAATCGTGCCGTCGGCGCTCGCGGGAATCAACACCAAGCGCAGCGCCTCGGTCGGCGACAGCGCCACCTCGACCCGTTGATCTGCCGCATCGGGCGGTTTGCCGCGGGCGGCCACGCCCTCGGCTTCTTCGATTCGCCTGGCCGCGCGGGCCTTGACCAAACCGCTGAGCAGCGGCAAGGCGCGGCGATACCAATGAGCCGCGCGCAGCCGGAAGGCGGCGCGGTGTTCGGGCAGATCGACCCCGTCGGCAATGTTCCACCACAGATCGGCCAGCTCCAAGCGCGGGCCGTCTTTGTCCGCCGCTTTGGCTTCGCGTTCGGCGGCGGCGCGCAGTTCGGCGTCGCCCGCCTTCGCAAAATGAACCAGCACTTTCGGCCAGTCGCCCTCGGTCGCCGCCAGATGCTTGCCCATCACTTCGTTGGCCGCGGGGTCGTCGGGCTGCTTGGCCAGGGCCGCCACGGCGTCGGCCACGGTTTTGCCCGCCGTCTCGTAAGTCTTGCGCTGCAATTCATACAGCCGCCGCTGGCTGCCAAACTCTTTGCGCAGGGCGGCATCGCGCACTTTGGCCAGCGCGGTCTGGCCCGCTCGCGCGGCGCTTTGGGCGGCGTCGAACTGCCGCGCGGCGGTCGCCTCGCGCATCAGGTCGATCGACCAATGCACCACGGCGGTGCGGATTTCGTTGGTGCGGGCACTGCGGGCGGCCGATTCCAGACAAGCGGCTTTCAAAGGCAAGGCGTCGATCTCGAACGTGCCTTCCAGCTCGTCGATGGCTTGAAACGCCAGCCGCACTTCGCCCCCCTTGGCGGCCACGTCGGCGGCGACCAGCAGAATGGCCGCTTGTTCGGCCTCGGCCTCGCTCTGGTCAGAGGCTTTCAGCAATCCCTGCGCGGCGGTGCGCGCATCGGAAGTCGCAATGGTGCGCTGATATTTTTGCGCGGCCGCGCGCTTGGCCGCGGCCAGGCTTTCTTCGTCGGGCAGCGGCTTGCCCGAACCCGTTAACAATACTGCCAACACGCCCCAACACGCGGCCACTGTCCGTCGCATGGCAAACGCTCCTTGCGATCTTTGTCAACCACGCCCGAAATGCGTTTGGCCAATTTAGCGGCGCGCGGGGCGGTTTGCCAGCGGGAGCCGGGGTTTTTGGCAACTTTGAACAGAAGGAAACGAAGGAAACAAAGAGAGGACGAAGCCCGTTTCCGAACTCTCTTTCTTCGTTTTCTTCGTTGCCTTCTGTTCCAAAAAAGCATCCGCAAACCAGGTCGGTGGCCGGGCCCAGAGGCTTGCCGACGGCCCGGCGCGAACTGACCGGACCGAACCACTACCGGTTGGGCCGGTGCGAGGCTGGCACCGCAATATTTTGTGCTGGGAAAAAGCTTGCTAGCATATGTGATCTTATGTACACTTCTGGGCGTTCCAACCCAAGTCAGCCGGGCGGCTGCCGGCCGCGTCACGCCGTCGAGTGACGCCAAGACCCACGTTGCTCCGCGGTCTGTTTTCCCAACTCCTTTGCCGTTTCGGCGGTCGTAGGCTCGCGCGCCGTGCCGGCGCGCGCTTTGAGCCCGCCGCAAGCGGCGCCCGCCGGGCGCGGCCCGCCCGGCGCCGTTGTCATTCTTTCCATGCCCGAGGTGAACAATGTCTGCCCACTACGAGATTCTGATTGTCGAACAACGCGATGAAGAACAAGCGGCGACGGTAAGCGTGGCGCCTTATGAAACGCCCGACGCCCAGCAGGCCAAGCTCTGGGCCGACGCCTTCAACCACCGCGAGCTGAGCGAGCCGCTGGGGCTGTGGGCGGTGGTGCGGGCGGTGCGTGATGAGCAGCTTCACAACCCGCGGTGAATCCAGCGCGAGGCAAAGCCCAAGGTCAGCAAGGCGACGGCGCCCAGAAAAAACAGCCAGGGGCTGCCGCCGGCGGCCGCCAGGGCGGCGCAGATGCCGCCGGTCAGCGCGCCGACGAACGAACCGAGCAGGATGCTGGACACCCGCCGCGGATAGCCGAACCCGATCAACGCGCCGGCCCACATGCCCAGAAACGCGCCGATGCAGGCGTGGACCAAAAGCACCACCGAGCCGGTCTGCGTCTGGCCGATGTTGCGGGCCAGGCCGGCCACCACGCCCGCCGCGGTGACCAACAGAAACAGCGAAGCCAGCGAGAAACCGCGTGGGCTTGGCGGCGCCTGGCGGTCTGCGCGGTTGCCGGTCGGCCGGTTGTCTGCGGATTGCTGGCTGGCCGCCGACTGGCCGCTGGTTGCCGACTGGCCGTCGGGCGGGGGTTCAATATCGTTCATCGAGCAAAGCTCCATCGGCGCGGTGGCCCAACCGCTGATAGGTCAGATGATCGACATCTTGCGAGAGGAAGCGCACCGAGCCGTCGCCAAAGCCGAACTGCGCGCCGCCGGGGTGCATGCTCTCAAAGCCGCCGACCACCAGCGCGGCGGCGCCGCCCGGCGCCTGGCCCGGCGCCTGGGGTTGAAATTGCCAGACGGGCCGCGAAGCATCGTCGCGCGGTTGCGCGGGGTCGTCCAACGCCGGCAGCTCTTCGGCGCTGATCCCCACGGCGAACGCCGGCCCGCCGAGACGCGACGTGAGGTTGATCGGCGTCCCGGTGTTGGCCAGCGTCGAGCGCGTGCCAGACATCCAGCCCAGGTTCGGCCCCAGGTTGAACCGTTCGCCGATCAAGATCGTCTGCGCCCGCCCGTCAAGCAGATCGTTCCAGCCGATCGCGCTGTTGAGAAACAGCACGCCGTGGTTGTCGGCGTCGATGGGCGCCTCGACATCATGATGGCAGCCGGCATAGCTGCTGCCGCCAGAGGGGCAATGCAACAGCGATAAGCCGATATCCCGCGCCGCCGCGTTGCGCGCATGATAGGCTCCGACCGAAAAGTCGATCTGATCGTAGACGTTGCCTTGTTCGAAGTAGGGCAGAAGCTGCGCGAGCCAGCCCATGTGATAGCCGACCGGAACGCTTTGAATGGGTCCCTTGGCTTCGATCGTGCCTGGCGGCAGCACGCCGTGCGCCGCCGCGTAATTCTCTGTGGCGATCAGAAGTTGGCTGAGATGGTTGGCGCACGAGTGACGTCGCGCGGACTCGCGGGCCGTCATCACCGCCGGCAGCAGCAGCGCCAGCAGAATGCCGACGATGGCGATGGTGATCAACATTTCGACCAGCGTAAAGCCGCCCCTCATTGCCCGCGTTGCTAAATTGCCGTGCGCGACGACGGAGCGTGACATTGTCGCCTTTCGCTCCGCGAAAGCAGCGCTGCGTTCGCGGAGCGAAAGGCGACGTTGGACGACGTCCGCTACCTGCGCAGGGCGATTGAGATCACTACCAGAAGTTTCAATATGCTCGTTCATCCAGCAGCTTTCCGTCGGCGCGATGGCCGAGCTGTTGAAACACCGTGGGATTGGTCGTCTCGGAGAGAAAATGAACCGAGCCATCTGCGAAAATCGTCGTAATGCCGCCCGGATGATCGCTCTCGAAGCCTCCCACGACCAGGGCGGGATTGGCGTTGAGGGCGGGCGCGGCGGGGTTGACGATCGGCACGCGCGCCGGCCCGGTCGTTTCGCCGATTTGCGCCAGCACACCGCCACCCACGGTGCTGGCGTTGATCGGGTTGCCCGTGTTGCGCAGCGTCGACCGGGTGCCGGAGAGCCAGCCCAGGTCGGCCGCGCCGAGGCGCTTATGGCCCAGCAAAAGGGTTTGCGAGGTGCCGTCGGTGATCTCGGCCAGCCGCACGCGGCTGTTCAAAAACAGCACGCCGTGGTTGTCGGCGTCGATGGGCGCTTCCAGATCGTGATGGCAACCGGCATAGCTGGTCACGCCCAAGCCGCCGGGTCCCGTCCAAGGCAGGCCGCCATCGGACGGGCAGACAAACACCTGCGCTTGCCAATTGCGCACCGGCGCGTTGGCCGGGGCATAAGCGCCCGCCGCGAAGTCGAGCAAGTTGTAGGCGTTGCGTTGTTCGATCCGCGGCAGCAGATGCGCCAGCCAACTGATGTGCTGCCCCATGGTGACGCAGTGAATGGGTCCCGACGGATTGAGCACGCCCGGCGGCAGCGACTCGAACGACGACTCATAGCTTTGCATGCCCAGGGCCAGTTGCGCCAGGTTGTTGACGCACTGCGTGCGCCGGGCGGCTTCGCGGGCGGCCTGCACCGCCGGCAGCAGCAGCGCGATCAAGATGCCGATGATGGCGATCACCACCAGCAGCTCGACGAGCGTGAAGCCAGTTTGGCGATGGCCCTGTCGTTCGCGGCCAGGTTCTGCCCCGGCCACCGATGGTAGATTGCTAAGGTTCATGATTCATCTTCCCGGGGAAGTTGATAGATAATTCGTTTACGCACTCGGGCCGGGTCGGCGGCGTCGGTGGGATAAGCCGCCTCCGCCACGATCGAGCGTCGCCGCGGCTCGCCCTCGACCGCCTCGATGCGCAGCTCGACGCGCGCGGCATGGCCCGAGGGCATTTCGCTCGCCGCAATTTGCCAACTCTCGCCGGCATACTCGGCGTCGCTTTGCAACCGCGCGGCGGCGCGTTCCAGGCCGGCTTCGGCCAGCCACCGCGCCTGGCTCTCGTGAGCTTGGCTGGCGAGCAACTTGTGCTCCATGACCACCCACCGCAGCAGCACGCCGCCGATGATCGTGGCCAGCGCCAGACAGACCAGCGTCATGATCAGCACCGCGCCGCGGCGAGCAGGATGTCGATCGCGTCTTCGGCGGTTCATGGCGCGGCCTCCGCTTGAGCCTGAGCGGTTCCGGCAAAGCGCAGATCCTTGGCCAACTGCGCCGTGATCTGCCAGACATCGTTCGTGCCGCCCGGCTCGGCGGCCAGCCGCAGCGTCAGGCTGATGAAATCGCCGCGGGCGGGCGCCGGGCGC
>JAICLL010000158.1 GCA_025927475.1 Pirellulales bacterium | reverse complement strand
CTTTATTTAATTAGTGTGGTTTGGGGGGGGCTGGGCGCGTCTTAGCCCTCTTTTCGTTTTTTCTTGGGTGTGGCGGGCCCTCCCGCCTTGTGTGTGGGAGCGGGTGCGCCCGCCCCACCCTACGGCCCATCCGCACACCTTAACCTATTTTGCTTGTCGAAGCCGATCAGAGGCTATTGCGGGCTCGAATGCCAAAACGCATCAACCGGGTTCGCCTTGCACAAGTCGCGCAGCCTCACTATCATCCCGCCGCCCTTTCTTTCACACGGGCGAAAATCTCGGAATAATCGTCAAGCTTTGCCATGGCGATCGCCGAAATTGTTGTCGCGCGGACATTGCACTTCCGCCGCGCGGCGGCGACTGACAACCAGGAGCGAAACCTTTCATGGCTGGCACTGCACTCATCACGGGAATCACGGGACAAGACGGCTCGTATCTGGCCGAACTGCTGCTGGAAAAAGGATATCAGGTGCACGGCATGTTTCGCCGCTCCAGCACCGAAACCTTCGAACGGGTGCAGCACCTGGAAGGAAAAATCGAGCTTCATCCGGGCGACCTGCTCGACCAGCAATCGCTCGTCTCGCTGCTCAAGGAAGTCCAGCCGACCGAGGTCTACAACCTGGCGGCGCAAAGCTTCGTGCCCACAAGCTGGCAGCAGCCGCAGCTCACCGGCGAAGTGACCGGGCTGGGCGTCACGCGCATGCTCGACGCCATTCGGCTGGTGAACCCCAAAATCCGCTTCTACCAGGCCAGCTCGAGCGAGATGTTCGGCAAGGTACACGAGACGCCGCAGCGCGAGACCACGCCGTTTCATCCCCGCAGCCCCTATGGCGTCGCCAAAGTCTACGGCCACTATATCACGGTGAACTACCGTGAGAGCTACGGCATGTATGCCTGCTCGGGCATTTTGTTCAACCACGAATCGCCGCGCCGCGGGCTGGAGTTTGTCACCCGCAAGATCACGCATGGCGTCGCCAAGATCAAGCTGGGCCTGGCCAAAGAACTGAGGCTGGGCAATCTGCACGCTCGGCGCGATTGGGGATTTGCCGGCGACTATGTGCGCGCCATGTGGCTGATGCTGCAGCAGCGCGAGGCCGACGACTATGTGATCGGCACCGGCGAGACACACAGCGTCGAGGAGTTTGTGAGCATTGCCTTTGGCCACGTCGGTCTGAACTGGCGCGATCATGTGGTGATCGATCCGAAATTCCATCGTCCGGCGGAGGTCGATCTTCTGCTGTCCGATCCGAGCAAAGCCCGCCGCATGTTGGGTTGGAAGCCGCAGGTCGGCTTTCAGCAGTTGGTGGCGATGATGGTGGCGGCCGATCTTTCGGCGCTGTCACGCGATCAGGTTCCCACGAAGCGAGCCGCCTGACCCAAAGTCGCCTTTCGCTCCGCGAACGTTGCGACCGCAGACGAGACGATAGAGCGGGCACGGCCCAGCGCGAATTCCAAGGGTGGGCAATGCATCATGTAACAAAGCAGCAGGCGACGAAACCGCTACTTTCGCGGAGCGAAAGGCGACAATGAAACCCATCACGGTCGCATATCTCGGATTGCTCGACAACGATCGGGCAACCGGTACGCGCCGGGCCGAAGAGCATCTCACGCGTCTGGCCCAGGCGGCGGTGGCGGCGGCCGATTTTGGCTTGACCGTCGAACTGATTTCCGCCGGCGAAACGCCAGGCAGGCAGACCGTCAGCGCCGGAGTCGTTCGCACCGTGCTGCCGCTGGCGGGCAAGCCGCAGGCGCCGTGGAACGCCGTTTCGTGGCAATTGCCGGAGGCGCTGGAGCATGCCGATCTGGTCCATCTTCATGATGGCTACAGCCGCCTGGGCGAAGCGGCGCTGCTGATCGCCAAGCAATCGCGTCTGCCGGTCTGCATTACCGAATATGGTCTGACGGGCCACTGGTTGAGCAGCGAGTTGGGGCTGGCCGAGTTAGCCGACGTGGTCATCTGCCATGCGTCGCAAGTTGCTCGTCGGTTGACGACGAGCCGCTCGGTGGAGGTGGTTCCGTGCAAGCTGGATTTGTCGCGGTTGGGCATTCCCGGCGTACCGCCCCGGCCATCAGACCAGGAGCCGCCGGACGGCGCCGCGACTGATTATCGCGCCGCCGGCGAACGACTGTTTGCCATCTATCAGCGCCTGATTGGCAGCGCTCTGGAGGCCGCCGCGTGAAAATTTTGGTGTTGTCGAACCTGTATCCCCCCGACTTTATCGGCGGCTATGAGCTGTGCTGCCGGCAGGTGGTCGATGCCTTGCGGGAGCGCGGGCACGACGTGCAGGTATTGACTTCATCGCCGCGCACGCCTTGTGCGGCGGCCGACCATGTGCTGCGGCAATTTGAACTCTCCAATTGCTACGATGCCCACGATGTTTTGAACAGCTTGCCGCTGACGCGCAAATTGCTCGACGCCAAGGCGGTGTGGGTCAATGCCCACAACGTACACGTGCTGACCGACGCGCTGGCGCGGTTCGAGCCCGACGTCGTCTATCTTTGGAACCTGCTGGGGCTGGGCGGCCTGGGGCTGATCGGCTGCCTGCAACATCTGGACGCTCCGTGGGTGTGGTATCTGGGCGATTGCGTGCCGTCGATGCTCTGTCGCCGCGGCGAGGAAGTGTTGCCGGTGCTGGCCGAGCAATTCAGCCGCCGCGTGCAAGGCATCTATATGCCGGTCAGTCAGCGTGTCGCCGACGAGATCGAATCGGCGGGCGTGCGTCTGAACGGGCAAGTCGAGCTGCTGCCCAACTGGGTGCTGGGCGAGCGGGCGCCGCTGCGAAACCGTTATTTCCAGCCCGGCGACACGCTGCGGATTGTCTCCGCCGGGCAGATGGGACGGCACAAGGGAATCGACCTGTTGGTCGAAGCCGCGGCGCTTTTGCGCCAGCGCGGCCACAATAACTTTTCGATCGATCTGTATGGCAAAGTGAGCGAATCGAGCCTGGCCGAGTTGCCGCGGACACTCGGCGTCGAGACGCACGTGACTTTTCGCGGCGTCTGCCCGCAGGAAGAGTTGGTGAGGCATTACCAGCGACATGAATACGACGTGTTCGCGTTTCCGACCTGGGAGCGCGAGCCTTTCGGGTGCGCTCCGCTGGAAGCGGCGGCGCATGGGTGCGTGATTGTCATGACGCAAAGTTGCGGCATCAGCGAATGGCTGGTTCACGAGGTTCATTGCTTGAAGACCGCCCGTACCGCGGCGCATTTGGCCGATGTCTTCAGTCGCATCTTGCGGGGAACGATCGACCTGGCGCCGATTGCGCGGCGGGCCAGCGCGGTGGTTTGGCGAGATTTTCATCTTGATACCATCCTGCCGCACATTGAGTGGGCGCTCATGCGGGCCGCCCGGCAAAAGGGCTTTGGCACACCTGCGTCGTCCCGGCAAGACGCCGACGAAGCCTATCGCCTGGCGCTGCTGGCCGAAAAGCTCTCGCGGGCGCTGATCCACGATCAACACATCCAAGCGGCTTGAATTAAAGCAGGCAGACTAAAGGAAATAGCGATGTCAGGCTTCTCCGCCACCCTCCGACGCGTCTTGCACGCGATTGTGCGCCCGCTGAAAGCCGCGGGCCGGCATTGCGAGCGAACCCTGGCGCGCCGTCTGTCCGAGCGCTATGCCGGCGAGATCAGTCAATTCGACGATCTCACTCGGGCGATGCGCGAGTTGGGGCAACAGGTCCATGCTCGGCTCGACAAGCAAGAAGGCTTTCAGTGGGACCACGTGGCGCTGGCCCGCCGGCTGGCGCGGCTGGAGGACCACGTCGAACAACTGTTGCGGCAGGCGGATCGCGGTTTTGAGCCGGGCGGTGCTGGCGACGATCTCGATGCACCGGCCACGAGGGCCGGGGCTACCCGAGAGGCCGCCATCGCCGGGACGACGCGCAAGCGACAAGTAGCTCCCGGCCTTGTGCCGGGCGGCGCCAGTGATGATCTCGATGAACCGGCCGGAACGAGCCAGAGGGCCAACGACGCCGCTGCTCGCGACAGCGATCGACCCGAGTGCATACCTTTTCGCACGCCGCGGCGATACTTGCAAGCCAAGCCCTCGTCTCAAGAAGCCGCCTAACGCCGAGCGATCGCGATGACGAATCAGTGCCTCTCTCCGCCTCACACCGCTCGCGGGCTTTCGCACCGCTCGGGCATCGCTGCGCCGTCGGCGCCGGCCCGCGAGATCTTAACCACCTCGTCGTTCACCAGCGGCGAGATGCCCAATCGCTGCGGCGACGACTGCTATTCGTATTTCTTTGTGCAACGCGCGTTTCTGCCGTTGTTAAATCGCTGGGGCGAAGTGCGCGAGATCGAGCAGCCGGCGGCGCGGCTCGACGAAGCCGCCGCCGCGGCCCGCGCGCGGCAAACGGCGCCGCTGCACCTGAGCTTTCTGCCTCCTCAATACATGCCGCTGGCCGCCGACTCCCCGAACATCGCCTTCCCGTTTTGGGAATATCCCGACATTCCGAACTACGATGTGGGCGGCAAAGCCAGCAACAACTGGCTGCGCCTCGCCGAGAGAGTCGATGCGCTGCTGACCGCCTGCGAGTTCACGCGCGATGCCTTTCGGCGGGCCGGCGCCCGCGTGCCAATGCACCTCGTGCCGGTGCCGATCGCGCCGGAATATTTCGCCTTGCCCAATTGGCAGCCCGATCAGCGTGTCGGCTTGGAATGCGTCTGTTACGTGCTGCCGCAAACCGGCGTTCCGTTGCGCACGCCGCTGACGGTGGCCCGCGCGGCGGTGAAAAAATCGCGGCAGCAACTGCTGGGCGTTTATCGCCGGCACGTACGGCCCCGTTTGCCCGTGGCAATGCATCGCAGCCTGGCCTCGACCAGCCGCGGCCTGATCACCATTCAAGAGCCGCAGGCGCCCGAGCCGTTTCCCATCGCCTTTGCGCCCAGCGAGCGGCTGGAATTGTCTGGCGTGGTTTATACGAGCATTCTCAACCCCTTCGATATTCGCAAAGACTGGCGCAGCCTGCTCAAGTGTTTCTTGCAGGCGCTAGGCGACCGCGACGATGCGACGCTGGTCATCAAGCTGGCCCTGAGCCGCACCATGCGGCAAGAAGGTCTGCATCATGTGCTGCACTTTTATCAGCGGCTGGGCCGGCGGCATCGCTGCCGAATTGCTGTCATTGCCGATTACTTATCCGACGACGACATGCGGCAACTGACCCGGGCCAGCACCTATTATCTGAACACTTCCAAGGCCGAAGGCCTGTGCATGCCGCTGCAAGACGCCCTGGCGGCGGGCCGGCCCGGCATTGCGCCGGCGCACACCGCCATGGCCGAATACATCGACCCGCAAGTGGCGTTTGTCGTGTCCTCACTTAGCGAGCCCACCTATTGGCCTTGGGACCCGCAGCGCCGGCTCACCACCAGTTGGCAGCGGCTCGACGGGCGGCGGCTTGCCGCGCAGATTCGGACGAGCTACCACGTCGCCCGCCATGAGTTGTCACGATATCGCGAAATGTCGCAGTGCGGCCGTGCGCGGATGCGCGATGTCGCCAGCGAAGAAAAAGTATGGCCGAAGTTGAACGAGGCCCTGAACGAAGCGATGGCGAGTTTCAAACACACGAGTGACTGAGCTAAGAGACGTGCGCTAATACCGGGCGCCCAATTGTCGCGTTTCGCTCCGCGAAAGGAGCGCTACTTTCGCGGAGCGAAAGGCGACTTTGGGGAGAGTCTCGCAATGCACCGGGGCGTCGGCAAGCCTCTGCCCCGGCCACCGATTCGAGTTGAACCCTTAATAACACTCACAAAAAACGGCTATGTGGACTTATACCGCGGCCATCTGGAAATGCCGCTATTTCTGGCTCTCGCTGGTCAAAATGGACCTGCGAACCCGCTACCGCCGCTCCGTGCTGGGCCTGGGCTGGTCGCTGCTGCATCCGATCGCCATGACCACGGTCATCTGCACGGTCTTTCACCAGCTCTTCGATCAGCCGGTGGCCACGTATGGTCCCTTCCTGCTGTCGGGCATCACGACTTGGGGTTATCTATCTTCAGTCGTCACGCAAGGCTGCGACAGTTTTTACAACGGTGAATCGTATATCCGCCAGCACCCGGCGCCGCTGGCCATCTATCCCTTACGCACCGTTCTCGGCGCGGCCTTCCATTTTGCGCTGGCGTTAGTCGTCGTGGTCATGCTTACTTGGTGCTTCAAAGGATTCTCGAATCCGGCTTCTGTTGTCACGATTGTTCCGACCTTCGCGCTTCTGATCGTGCTCGGCTGGTCGTTGGCCGTAATGGCGGGCTTCGCCCATGTGATGTTCGCCGATATGAGGCACCTGCTCGAAATTGGCTTGCAAATCATGTTCTATGCGACGCCCATTTTCATCCCTGCGGATCAAATGGAAAAACGCGGCCTGGACTGGCTGGTCAAATGGAATCCGGCCGCTTATTGGCTCGATATGATTCGCCAACCGCTCTTAAACGGCGCGTACCCGTCGTGGTCCGCCTGGTCGGTGACCACGGGCACGACCGCCGTGGCCTTTGCGCTGGCCGTGCTCACGCTGGTGCGGTTGCAACGCCGGTTGATCTTTTATCTGTAAGCAATTCTGTGAAAATCGGCATCGACATGCTGGGCGATCAATCGGCGGGACGCACGCGCGGCGTGGGCCGGTATACGCGCGGCTTGGTTTCGCGGTTGATCGCCGACACGCAACATGAATTCGTGTTGTATTATCACCGCGGCCTGCCGAGAAGCGCACACGGGTTTTGGCAAGCAAAAGCGGTTGCTGCTTCGTCGCCGTCTGTAGGGAACGCCCTCCGTGGCGTTCCGCGATCCGCGGGCGACGTCGCGCCGCCCGTCGACGGAACGGCACGGAGTCGGTTCCCTACAGAAGTCGCACCGCCGACCAACGGAACACCAAGTCCATTCCCCACAGCCACGCGACCGTGCGCGTTCCGAGAGATCGGTACGCCCGGCGCCAGCTTGCACCTGGCCAGCGAACAATTGGTCCAAGCGAATCCCGACCGGCTCGACGTGCTGCTGCTCACTTGCCCGCTGGAAAACTTTCAAGGTTATCTACCCCCGTTTCCAGTGGGTGGACGAATGAAGCTGGCGGCGATTGTCTATGACCTCGTCCCGCTGATTTTTCCCGAAGATTATTTGCATCATCCGGCGATCGCCCAAGCTTATCGCCGGGCGCTGTGTGCCTTGCGGCAATACGATGTCTTGCTGACCATTTCAGAGGCTTCGCGCCAGGACATGCGGCAGCGCTTGGCTCTGCGCGGCGACCGCGTGGTCAACGTCAGCGCCGGCAGCGACGAAGATCGGTTTGCCCCGGCGGCCAACGACGCCGAACGCCTGGCGGATGCCGCTCGGCTGAACGACTTGGGCATTCGAGAGCCGTTCTTGTATGCTCAGACCGCCCTTGACGCCCGCAAGAACCTGCCCGGCTTGTTGGCCGCGGCGGAAGGTTTGCCGGCGGAGCTGCGCGAGAAGCATCAAATCGTGCTTTCTTGCGCCGTCGGCGGTCCGGATGACGTTGAAAAAGTCCGATCGCTGATTGCGCGCTCAAGCGTCGCCGGGCGCGTGTTATTTTTAGAACACGTCGACGATGCGGCGCTGCGGGCGTTGTATCGCCGATCGGCGGCGTTTGTGTTTCCGTCGCGTTACGAAGGCTTTGGACTGCCGCTGTTAGAAGCGATGCAGTGTGGGGCCGCGGTGGTGGCCGGCAACAATTCGTCACAGGTGGAAGTGGTGGGCGAAGCGGGGCTGCTGGCCGACGTCGGCGGTCCGGGCGAACTTGCCGCGTGCATCGCGCGCATCCTGACCGACCAACCGCTCGCCGAGTGTTTACGCGAGCGCGCTTTGCGGCAAGCGCGCCTCTTTTCTTGGTCGGCGACCGCCCGGCGTTGCGACGCCGCGCTCAACGCCGCCAGGGTGGCGCCGCCTGCGGCACATTGGCTGGGGGTTTGGGGCGCCAGGGCGCGGCTGGCAATGTCTGAACGCATGGCCTACCGAGATCAGGAGTAACTGCATGCGAATTGGCATTGATATGTTCGGCGTTCAGTCGCCCAGCCGGCACCGCGGCATCGGCCGCTACACGCGCCATCTCGTGAGCACGTTGCTGACTCAGCATGCGGAACACGACTACTTTCTCTACTTTTACGATGGACTCGAAGGCGCCGGCGACGGCTGGCCGGGCCGCCCGACCATCCGCCGGCTGGCGCACGACTTCCCGCGCGGCACGCTGCGCCATTCGCCGCAGCAATTGACCAAACTGGGTGATCGGCTCGATGCGCTGCTCTTGACCTGCGCCGTGGAGAGCTTCGAGGGATATTTGCCGCCTGGTTCGCTGCCCGAAGGCCCGCCGACCGCCGCCATTCTCTACGATCTGATTCCGGCCATGATGCCGGACGAATATCTTAACCAGCCAGGCTTGGCCAAGGCGTATCACGCCGCGCTGCGACGGCTGCGGCAGTATGACCGGCTGTTGGCGATTTCGGAAGCGACCCGCCGCGATGGGCTGCGACAATTGGGACTCGCCGCGGGCCGGATCGTGTCAATTGGCACCGCGGTGGATGGCGGGTTTTTCGTGCCCGACCGCCGCCAGCCGCTGCCGGAAGACGTCAGCCGCGTGCTGACGGGCTTGGGCATTGTGCGGCCATTTGTATTTTGCTTGAGCGGCACGGATGAGCGGAAAAACTTGCGCGGCTTGTTGGCGGCGTATGATTGTCTGCCCGAGCGGCTGCGGCGGTCGCACCAGTTGGTGGTCACTTGCCGCATGAACGAGGCCGAAGCGGCGCATTGGAGCGCCGAGGCCGGCCGGCGGGGCGGCGAGGGCCAGGTGCTGTTTACTGATTTCTTGCCCGATGACATCGTTCGGACGCTTTATCAGCGCTGCGCGGCGTTTGTGTTCCCCTCGCTTTATGAAGGATTTGGACTACCCTTGCTCGAGGCCATGCACTGCGGGGCGGCGGTGTTGGCGGGCGATAATTCGTCGCAGCCCGAGGTCGTCGGCGATGCGGGCTTGTTGGCCGACGCCGGCAATGCGCAGGCGCTGGCCGACCGCCTGGTCCAATTGCTCGAAAACCCTGACTTGGCTCGCACCTTGGGCGAACGCGCCTTGGTCCAGGCACGCAAATTCTCTTGGCAGGCGACCGCCCGGCGAACCGCCGCCGCACTCGAATCGCTGGCGCCGTCGACGAGGCACGAAGTTCACCGTGGGCCAACGGCGCGAAAACAACGCATCGCCTATTTCTCGCCGCTGCCGCCCAAGCGGTCGGGCATTTCCGATTATTCGCAGCGCCTGCTCGCAGCCCTGAAAGAACACTACACCATCGACCTGTTCCACGATGTGGGCTACACGCCGCACCTGGCCCACGCCTCGCACGAGTTCGCCTGCCACGACTACCGGCTGTTTCCCCGATGCCAGCGGGCACTCAACTACGCCGGCATTGTCTACCAGATGGGAAACTCGGAGCATCACTCCTTCGTGTATGAAACGCTGCTCAAACATCCCGGCGTGGTGGTGTTGCACGATTTTGTGCTGAGCGATTTTCATTATTGGTATTCACTGCAACCCGGCACGCCACCGGATTTTTTCGAGCGCGAAATCGCCTACGATGCGCCGCGGCTGGCTGCCGACGATCGTTCGCCGGCCAAATGGATCGACGAGCCAGGCGGGGTGGTCGCCGCTTGCAACCGCCGCGGAATTACGTTTAACCGGCGGATTCTGGAACACGCCGCGCAGATTGTGGTACACGAGACGTGGGGCGCCGAGCGCCTTGGCGCCTTGTATCCCGAATTGGCGTCGCGATTTCACGTCGTGCCGCACGGGGCGAGCATTTACCAGTACACCGACGAGCAACGTCAGGCCGTGCGGCGGCGATACGGCTTTGCGGCGAGCGACCTGGTGCTGGGCTGCTTCGGCATCTTGCACGAGTCGAAATACCCCGTCGAGACGGTGGCGGCCTTCGCCGCGCTGGCGGCCGACTTTGCTGCTGCTCGGTTGATTTTCGTCGGCCGCGATTTTGGCGGCGGAGCGGCTCAGGCCAAGGCCGCCGAACTCGGCGTTGCCGACCGCGTGCGCTTTTTCGGTCACGCTTCGATGGATGCTTTTTTGGAGCTGATTTCCATCACCGATCTCGGCGTCAACCTGCGCCGCCCGCCGACGCACGGCGAGACATCAGGCGCGCTGTTGACCTTGCTCGGTTCCGGCGTGGCGACCATCGTGACCGACGTCGACACCTTCGGCGGATATCCCGACTCGGCGGTCTGCAAGATTCCGCCGCTCGAAGCAGCCGACCGCTCGCTCGAGCAAGCCATTCGCCGGCTGGCCGAACAGCCCGAATTGCGGCGGCAAATTGGTCTGGCCGCGAGTCGCCATATCGGCGAAAACCATCCCTGGCCGCGGATCGCCGCACTTTACGCCGAGGCCATCGAGCGCGCCCGATCCACCTCACGAGCCGCCTAACCATGACACACAACATGGCTCACATCGAACTCAACCAACTCAATCTGACCTTCCAGGTGCGCAAGAACTCGGGCGTGACGCTCAAGGAGTTCGTCGTGCGCGGGCTGTTTCGCAAATCGGCCAATCCGAAGATGACGGTGCACGCCCTGCGCGACCTCAATCTCTCGGTCGGCGAGGGCGAACGCCTTGGCATTATCGGCCACAACGGAGCGGGCAAAAGCACCCTGCTGCGGCTGCTGGCCGGCATCTACCCGCCCACCAGCGGGCGGCGCGTGGTCTCGGGCCAAATCAGCTCGCTGTTCGACATCGCGTTGGGCTTTGAAGGCGACGCCAGCGGTTGGGAAAACATCGGCTATCGCAGCTATTTGCAGGGCGAGACGCCCCGGACCATCCGCGACAAAATCGACGCGATCGCCGAGTTCAGCGAGCTAGGCGATTTCTTGAATATGCCGGTGCGCTATTATTCGGCCGGCATGTCGGTGCGGCTGGCATTCGCCATCGCCACGGCCATCGAACCGGAAATCTTGCTGGTCGACGAGGTGCTGTCGGTCGGCGATCTGGCGTTTCAAGAAAAGGCCGCTCGGCGGATGCGCGAGATGATGTCGAAGGCCAAGATCATCATCATGGTGAGCCACGATCTCAGCTCGATCGCCAACCTATGCGAGCGTGCCATCTGGATGGATCACGGCACCATTCGCCTCAGCGGTCCAACGCCCGAAGTGATCGCCGCCTACCAGCATCACTTCTCCTCCGCTCGCCAGGCGGCCTGAAAAGCTGATATCGGTATGCGACTGCTTCCAGCGCAGTGCCAGGTTGCGTACATTGATACTGCCGCCCGCGCATCCCTGACCAACGCGATCAACATTTGCTGGAGCATCTCATGCACAGGCCCACACGATCCTCATCTCGTCCAAATCGTGAGCCGACCTCTGGCCCCGCGCCTCTGGGCCGCCGCGAGCTGCTGGCGTACACGGCCGCTTTCGGCCCAGCCTTTCTGGCCGCTCAAGGGCTGTTGCGCGGCGATGACGATAACGATGGTCCGGCGAAGGCCGACTCATCGAAGGCGGCCAAACGCTACGACATGAAAAAATCGATCAACCTGTGGGCGTTCCCTTATCCACAGCAAATGTCGCTGGCCGATTGTCTGCACCTGGCCAAGGACGCGGGCTTCGACGCGGTCGAAATCAACTTTGCGCTGGAAGGCGAATTTTCCGCCGAATCGACGCCCGAGCAGATCGAAGCGGTCGGCGCCCTGGCTCGCAAAGTGGATATCGCCATCAGTGGCATCTGCTCATTTTTGTATTGGCCTTATTCACTCACGGCCAACGACCCCGAGCGGCGCAAGAAGGGCCTGGCGCTGGCCCGGCAGATGATTGCCGCCGCCGAGCAGTTGGGCACCGACAACCTGCTGGTGGTGCCCGGCGCGGTATACATCCCGTGGATCGAGGGCATCGAGCCGGTGGCCAACGACGTCTGCGACCGCCGCGCCCGCGAAGCCATCGGCCAGCTTCTGCCCGACGCCGAAAAGGCGGGCGTTACGCTCAACATCGAAAACATCTTTGCCAACGGCTACCTTTACAGCCCGCAAGAGATGATCGAGTTTGTCGATAGCTTTCAAAGCCCGCACGTGCGCGTTCATTTCGACACGGGCAACATCATGCAATACCAATTTCCCGAGCATTGGATTGCGATGTTGGGCGAGCGGATCAAGAATGTGCATTTCAAGGAGTGGGACAAGCGGACCCACGAATTCAATCTCAACACGTTTCGCACGCTGCTCGACGGCACCACCAACTGGCCCGCGGTGATGGAGGCGCTCGAGCAGACGGGCTACGACGGCTACCTGACGTTTGAGTATTTCCATCCCTTCCAGCACTATCCTCAGGCGCTGGTCTATCAGGCGTCCGACGCGCTCGATTGGATGCTCGGCCGCAAGGCATGAAGCGCGGACGCGCCCGGAACGATTCAACGATTCATCCGCGTTTTATCCGTGGCTCTTTTGTCTTGGTGACGAACCGGAGTCACGGCTGGTGGCTGGGGCAGAGGCTTGCCGATGCCCCGGCTTTGAGCTAATCCCACAACCGGCGGGCAGGCCAGACGCCAACATCACAATGCCGGTTCTGGGATTGGCTGCCGTTCAATCAAGGTTCCGTCCGCGTTAAAGCCGCGTTTGATCGCATCCAGGACAGCGTGTAAGGCTTGCTGGCCATAGCCCTGAAAATCGTAGGCCGTCATGTTAAACAGATCGGGCGGCATGAACGCATGTTCCTGTCAAGCATTTTGATGGTCCCATTTCTGGCCGCGGCTCAGCCAAAAGGCTGGGTGTCTTTGTTTTGTTCTGTTCTGACTTTCGGCGGACGGCGTCTTCCCACGTGACTCCCGCCAAGCATGGTTCGTTACTCCATTTCATTTGCTGATCTGCCCCAGGAGTGCGATAATCAGCCGCGGGCGAAAAGGATGGATGTCTTGGTTTTCCCCTTGGTTTCCCCGCGCGACTGACTATAAATCGTCCTCCGTCGGCGTATCCAGCGCCGCCACCACCTCACCCACAATGTAAAACTCGCGCCATGGCTGCCAGGTCTTCTTGATCAACGGTTCCTCAGAACCCCCAACATATCCCTTCGCCCAATAACCGCCGACGCGCTGCCGGACCATCTCGCCATACGCCGCGCATGCACCGCGGAACAGGTTCTCGTCAGCGTCAAGCTCCTCCGCATGACGCCAAATGGCCTCCAACAGTCTGTCTTCCGACGACAAATCAGCGCCCTTCTGCTTAAGCCACGCGCAAAACCGGCTCGCCTGCGAGACCGCGGAACCAATGAAGGCCTCGACATCACCTACTGGCAGCTCGAGCTTTTTCGCCTCATACGCCACTCCGCTGACGATGCCGCGCACCTCGCTGTAGTCCAAGTCGATCGGCTTACTGAAGCGCGACGCTTTCGAAGACTTACTAAATACCGGCCATGCGCGAAACACGCGTTCGAGCTTTGCCGCGTCTGCCTTCTCAAGGGGCGACTCCCTGAGCAGGACGACTACTCCTGCACCCACGTCCAAGACATCATGCAAGAGCTGTCGCGCATTCTCGTTAACATTAACTGGAATTTCACCCCTATAGGGCGCACCGAAATAGTTAAACCAAAACAGAGTATAAAATGAGTCCGCTGGAGTGAGGCTGCATTTGTCCGCAAGCGCGCTGTCCGACTCGCGTTGCACCACTACGTCCAAGTCCGCATAGGCGTAGTCAGCGCTTCCAGTCACGGACAGCTCAGTAAACAGCTTCCGAATGCGATTGATGTCGGTAGTGCGACCGTTAATGGACGCGTAAACACGCTGGCCCCATGCCATCGGTCCGTAACGCCACACAACCGACAACTGTCCCCACGGATACTGAGCAGTGCATTCTCCTTTAGCCAGCGCAGCGGCCATCGCGGAGGCGTCACCGCGCTCTTCTACACTCTTCCCGCCAATGCTAATCCGATCGGCGCCTACCGCCGCGTATCGGTCGCAGGAAGCGATCAACTCATCAAGGAGCATGCCAAGAGGCCGCCTGCTTACCGCATTAAACATCAACGTCATGTTACAATTGGTTAGATCTCTCCGATCAAAGCCAAGGAGGGTTTTTCTATGTCCAGTCTACCCGATTCCCGCGACAGACGCCGCAGCGGTTTTCGTCAAATCGCCGATGCCTTTCGATCGCAACCGGGGTTGCCGTTCACGCGGCTTCCTCGGGCAAGTCTTGCGCGACGGCAAGGAAGCGTCGTGCCAGGCGGCCGTCGCACGGGTCGTCGCCCATCAAGAGCAAGTCGGCGGCGCAATTCCAACCCCCGATACGGGAGACTATTGCCGAGCTCGGGCCAAGTTGTCGGAAGACGCTTTGCACGCGCTCACCGCCGAAATCGGCGCGGAAGCCGAACAGGAGGCGAAGCCCGCCTGGCTGTGGAAAGATCTGCACGCCAAGCTCGTCGATGGTTTTACGTTCACCATGCCCGATACCGCCGCTAACCAGGCCGCGTATCCGCAGCCCAACTCGCAAAAGCAGGGATGCGCTGCTGCTCCAGCGCCGGGTCCAGGTCTGTGCTCGGCTGCATCAGCGACGGCGTGCTGATTTTCGCCGCGGCCGGCGATTGGGGCCCGACGATCATCTGATCACGTGGACCAAACCGCCGCGACCCGAGTGGATGGACGAAGCGACCTACGCCACGATCCCCGACACTTTGACGCTACGTGAGATTCGTGATTGCATCGTCGTCCCCGGCCGCCGCGTCCGCGTGTTGCTCATGTGCGCTGCAAGTCGCCTGAGATGGTGCGTCGCGAACTGTGGGCCACCTTGCTCGCTTACAATCTGGTCCGCACGACTGCGGCGGCAGCCGCGTTGCACGACAAACAGCCGCGGCAGATCAGCTTCACCAGCACCTGTCAATACGTGCTGGCGCCCTGGTCGAGCCTCACGACGCAGCGCGAAAGAGATTCTGTCTCGTTGCCAAGACGCTGCTCGGGCACATCGCTCGACGCGAGGTTGCCAACCGTCCCGGACGAATCGAGCCGCGCGAACTCAAGCGCCGGCGGCACGGCTACAAGTTGATGCAAGAACCGCGCGCAATACTCCGCGCGCGGCTGGCGACGCACAAGTTGCCCGCACAAAAGAATTTAGCACGCTTCGGGTTGCTGTGGGCTGCGCCCCACGTGCCCGTCGCCAGCTTCGGGGGACCGGGAAAAAGGGCGAAAAACACGCGGAAACTACCCAAGCCACTCGCCTGGTAAAACACAGGGAGAGGGCGCGAGAGGCGCCCGGCTGGTAAGTCGCTTCGCGTCCTCGCTGACGCTTCGGGTTGGCGTGGGCTGCGGCCAGCGTGCCCGTCGCCAGCTTCGGGGGGCGGAAAAGGGGGCGAAAAACACGCGGAAACTACCCAAGCCACTCGCCTGGTAAAACACAGGGAGAGGGCGCGAGAGGCG
>JAICLL010000193.1 GCA_025927475.1 Pirellulales bacterium | reverse complement strand
CGGTTTGGAACCTGCTGAAAGAGCTCGACGCGGCAGGCAAACTGACGCCGGCGCAACAGGCTTTAACCGCGCCCACGATGCCGCCCGAAGAGCTGTACGACCTGGCGAAGGATCCGCACGAGATCCACAACCTGGCGGCCTCGACCGAACCCGAGCACCAGCAGGCGCTGAAGCGTTTGCGCGGCGCGCTGGAACAATGGATCGACGAGACCAACGATCAGGGTCGCGAGCTGGAGCCGCCCGAAATTGCCGCCGCCAAAGGTGCGGCCAAGCCGGAGTCAAACCCCAACGCCGGAATGAAATAACTTACTGCGGCGCGTTGGTGCGGCTGCCGGGCATCTCGATCTTGGCCCAGAAGGGATGCTGCCGGTCGGCCCGCGTGCGCGCGTCTTCCAACATCACTTCCAACGAGGGCTCGACGGCCTGGTCCACCAGCCGGGCCGCCGCGCCGTTGAAGCGAATCGCAATCTTGTTGCGAAAGTCGGCCACCTCGGGCGTCAGCCAAATGGTGGCCCGGTGAGCCCCGGAACGCACCACAATGCCCGTGCTGGGGTTCACCTGCGCGGTGGTGTGCGGGTGCTTCGTACCGCCGGGCGGCCAGTCGGGCGGGTTGGCCATCAGCGTCGCCGGAAAATCGGCCAACTCGACCCACCAGAAGCCGTTGTCCCAGGTTCGGAGGCTCGTGCAGGTGAACTGCTGGAGCGCGAAGTCGCGGCGCAAGCGATTCATCCAATCGAACAGCCGCAAGATTTCATCGGAGAAATGCTCGCGCCCGCGGCCCACAAACTCGACCGCCGTCACGTTGTAGCCGTGGCTGAGGCAGCGATCGAGCCGCATCACGTTTTCGTCGGCGTCGTTGGCGGCCAGCTCGCCCGTCACCAGATACAGCGGAACGTGCCGGCAGTTTTCATCGAGCGGCCCAAGATAGCGGTCGCCGCGGGCCGAGATGGGAATGACGCCCGCCCACAGGTCGGGATGCGCCAGGCCGATGTCCCAAGCCGCGTCGCCCCCCATGGCATGTCCGGAAAGGAAAACGCGGTCGGTGTCGATGGCGAACCGCCGGCACGCTTCGCGCAGCGCGTGTAGCACGGCGGCGTGTTCGGCGGCCGACATCTGATATTCTTTTTGGCCGAGCCGCGCCCAATCGGGGGCGATGACGATGTAGCCGAACCGCGTCGCCTGGCCAAGCCGCCTGCCGTCGTCGCCGCGCGGGCCGGCCCACCAATCGATCTCTTGGGGCGGACTGCCGGCGGCGCCGTCCAACGCCACCACCGCCGGATAGAGCCGGTGCGGATCGTATTCCGGCGGCAACTGCACATAGCAATCCAGCAGCGGCTCATCCGGCAACCCAAAATACTGAAACACGTGCAGCCCGGTCGCTTCATCGATCGGTTCGGCCTGCTGCGGCGGCAGCACGTAGTGCAGCAGCTTGCTCACCAACTCGGGCGTGGCGCCCTCGCGCGAGCGCAGATCTTTCAGCAACATTCGCCGCTCGATCACGCGCTTCTCGACCAGATAGCTGCGAAGCTGGTCGCGAACTTCGGCCAGCGACAGGGCCACCGGCAGGTTTTGCACGGCGTCGTCCGCGCCGACCAGCCAACCGCTGATGGCCAGGGCCGCTTTGCTCTCGGCCGACAAGTCGGCATCGTCGTGCAAGCGGCGATAGGCGGCCATTCGGTCGAGGCTGTGCAGATTGAGTTCGGCGGCGAGTTCGTCGCGAACCGCCTTCGCTCGGGCTCGCGTGGCCGAATCGTTCACCGCGGCCAGGTCTGCGTCGAGCCATTGCAGCGTTTCGCGGCAGTGGTCGAGTTGCCGGCGGTAGTCGCCGAGCGACTGCTTGACGGCGGCCAATGTTTCGCCCGCCGCGCCTTCGGCCGGAAATTGCTCGAGCAATTCAGCGGCCAATTGGTGCTGGCCGGCCTCGCGCCGCACGGCAATTTCGGTCAAGGTGCGGGCCGCCACTTCTTGCCGCAGTTCGCCCAGCGCGGCGGCAAACTGCCGCGTGCTGTCGGGCGATTGCTCCATCGCCCGTTGCAACTCGTCGTGGGCGTCTTGATAACGCTCCATTTGTAAATAAAACCGCGCCAGCTTCAGCCGATGTTTGAACTCGTCGGGATCAATCGTGCGCTCTAACACTTGGCGGAGCACGTCGGCGGGAATGGAACTAGTGGCAATTCGCATCTCCCACACAAAGCTGGCCCCGCGGTCCAGACGGATGCTTTCGAGCTTGGCCCAGACGGGCGTGACTTGAGTGATTGCCTGAATGATCGGCGCCGAACGGTCCTCGAGCCGCATTTCGACCGTTCGCCGCCCGAATTCGTCGAACGGCGTCACGCGCTCGAACCGACCGACCGTGGCCACCGCGGGGCCTTCGCGCACGACGCGGCGTTGTTCGATGTCGAACGATTCCAGCCGGCTGCCGCCGCCGCCCAGATCGAGCTTCTCGACTTGCCGGCGCGAGACATAGCGGTGTGCCAGGCCATCATCGCAGAGCACAATGGGTTTCGACTCGACGGGCTTGGATCCAGCGGCGCCGTTTTTCCTGCTCTTCGCGGCCTGCTTGCCGGTGGTGGCCAGCGGCGCGACTCGGCCTTCGAGCGTGCGGCCGTCTTTCATCAGCACTTTGGCGGCCAACGCGGGCCGGCAAAACAAGGCGGCCAGCCCCGCCAGCGCGGCTGAAATCCAGCATCGCGTCCTTGAGCTATCGCAACGCATGAGGTTAAACATGGCAGGATGGATAAAGGCGAGGCGATCTGACTATTGTCACAGCAGATTCGATTTGCCGCAAGCCATCGCGTGAGCGGGTGGTGAACTGCACGAATCGTTAGGGTTTTCCGACTGGGAAACTGAGATAAGATTATCGCATGAAGCTGAAGAGGCGTTTGAACGGGAACGGGAAGAAAACCAGAAACGAAGAGACGGCGAGAAATAGCCCAACTCTGCGAATCCAACGCCATGACTATCGAGCAATTGCGATCCACTCACCAGGCCAACCCCTTTCGGCCGTTCACCATTCGCCTGGCCGATGGGCGGTCGCTGCACGTGCCGCACCGCGATTTCCTCTCGCACTCGCCGAGCGGGAGAACCGTGATCGTCTACCATGAAGACGAGTCGTTCAGCATCGTCGATTTTTTGCTGGTGACCGAACTGGAAGTATCGGACGGCAAGGGCCGGCGCCCGCGTCGTTAGAGCATGCTCTCCAGCAGCAGCCGCATCTTGCGCATTTCGGCCGAGTGGTCGACGTCGGAGTCGGGCATTTCGACAATGTTGACCGACAACGCGCGGTTGTATTTGAACCGGCTGAGCTGGTTGATTAGCCGGTTGTATTCGACTTCTCCCTGCCCGACGCGAACCTGCAAGGCCGACTTGTTCGTGTCGCGCAATTGCACATGGCAGACATGCTTCATCACCTGCTCGAAGCCGGCCCCGCCGTGCGGTCCATAGATGTAGTGGCTGGGATCGAGCGTGATGGCCAACCCCTTGACGTTGTCGCACAGCACCACGGCGGTATCGGGATCTTGCGACATGCGGCCGATCTCGGTCTTCAGGCCCACCACCACGCCTTCCAGCGTGGCAATGCGCACCAACTCGCGCAGCCGCTCGATCTCGGCATTGAACGGGGTGCCCAGTTCGGCGGAAGGCACGGTGATGACCACGACCTTGGTCGCTTTGGCCAATTTGCAGCAAGAGAGGAACTGGGCGTAATATTCGTCTCCCTCGCCGGCAATGTCGGCTGAATAGGCCACCGGCGTCAACCGCTGCGTATCGCGGCAGGCGCGCACGGCCTTTTCAACATCCGCGTGGACCTGCGAGGGCTTGAGTTGGTTGCCCGACTCGCACAGCGGAATCTCGACTCGCGTATATTCCAGGTCGACCAGCCGCTGCAAGGCGGCGGGCAATGATGCGGTGGGAAAACATCCGGTGGAAGCCGCGACGAACACGATCACACTCCTTTTTTTCTGCGGCGCGACGCCTTCAGGGCTTCTCTCCCTCCGGGCGAGATCGGTTGAAGGGCGTCGGTTGCTGGGAAAGGGTAGCTTACCCATGCCGGGCGGCTTCTGGCAACCCGGCTTTGCCCGGCCCGGCGTGCGGCATAGAATAAACGTCGGGTAATATCAAGATCGACCACGTCTCTTTCCAACGATTCCGTATCTTTGAGGATTTTCTTCCATGGAGCCGCATAGCGCCCCGCCTTCCGCCCCGACTGCAGCCCAAGCTTTCAGCCCCGCCGCGGCGCCGCGCCACGGGGCCGCGCGATGGCTGCTTCGGCTGCTGGCGCTGTCGAGCGCCGGCATGCTGCTGCTAGCGGCGCTGGCCGCGGTTGCCCTGGTGGGGCTGGCCTCGTGGGAGGAAGACGACGGCCTCCACGAGCAGCATCATTCGCTGGCCCGTTCGGCCGAGCAGAAGGTGGCCATCATCACGCTGGAAGGCACGATTCTCGACGGCGACGGCTTCGTGAAGAAACAGATCGACCACGTCCGCGATGACGAATCGGTGAAGGCGGTGGTGCTGCGGGTCAACTCGCCCGGCGGCACCGTGAGCGGCAGCGACTTTATCTACCATCATCTCCAAAAACTTTGCCGCGATCGGCAGTTGCCGCTGGTGGTGAGCATGGGCGGCATTGCGGCCAGCGGCGGCTATTACGTGTCGATGGCGGTGGGCGACACGCCGCGCACCATTTTTGCCGAGCCGACCACCTGGACCGGCTCGATCGGCGTCGTCATCCCGCACTACAATCTGGCCGGGCTGATGGAGAAGTGGCAGATCGAAGAAGACTCGATCAAAAGCCACCGCCTGAAGCAAATGGGCAGCCCCATGCGGCTGATGACCGAAGAGGAGCGGAAAATCTTTCAGAGCCTGGTGGACGACAGTTTCACGCGGTTCAAAGAAATTGTCAAAGCGGGGAGGCCCAGGTTTCGCTCCGACGAGGCGGCGCTCGACAAAATGGCCACCGGGCAGGTGTTCACCACGCGGCAGGCGGTGGCCGGCGGCCTGGTCGACCAGGAGGGATTTATCGAGGACGCCATCGACCGGGCCATCGAGCTGGCCGGTCTCGATAAGCAGCAAACCAGCGTCGTGAAATATAAACACTTCGGCGGCATTTTCGATCTGGTGTTGGGCGCCCGCAGCCAGGCCGGCGGCGCGTCGCCCGTCGGCGAGTTGGCGGCGCTGTTGGACCTGGCGACGCCGCGGGCCTATTTCCTCTGCACCTGGCTGCCGCCGATTGCCGCCAACCGCGAATGACCGACCATCACTCTCGGTCAGCGGAAGACGCCGATACAGCAGCCGCTCGTCTTGAGCCGCGCCGCCGAGTTCCGCTGCACATTAAAATTGTGATTGGCCTGATTGTTGGCGGCGCGCTGGGCCTGGCCGGCAATTGGGCCGCGCATCTACCGGCGACCGCCATCGCCTCGAATCGCGCCGACCTCGATGCCAACGGTCTGGACGACCGGCTCGATTGGCTCACGCTCAACCTGGCCGAGCCGGTGGGCAAAATCTTCTTGCGGCTGATGTTCATGGTGGTGTTGCCGCTGGTGTTTTCCGCGTTGGCTCTGGCGGTGGTCGAAATCGGCGACGTGCGGCGGCTGGGGCGGGTCGGTCTGCGCACACTGCTTTTCACCGCCATTCTGTCGAGCATTGCCGTATTGCTGGGCATCACGCTGGTGGGCATCGTCAAGCCCGGCCATTCTCTTTCGCCCGAGACGCGCGATCGGCTCGAACAACGCTATCGCGGCCCAGCCGCCGCCGCCGAAGCGGCGAAACCCAAGCCGCTGCGGGCCATCGTGGTCGATCTGTTCCCGGAAAATCCGTTGCAAGAGATGGTCGGCGCGATCGACGGCAGCTCGAAGGGCAATGGCATGCTGGCGGTGATGGTGTTCGCGTTAATTTTCGGAGCGGCGATCACCGCGGCCCCCGGCCCCTGTGCCACGCTGGTGGGCTGGCTCGAAGGATTGAACGCCGTCTCGATGGTTATCATCGGCTGGGCGATGCGGCTGGCGCCGCTGGGCGCGGGCTGTTTGGTGTTTGCCATGACCGCGCAGCTTGGCATCGATGTGCTGCTGACGCTGTTGTGGTTCGTGCTCACCGTGCTCGCCGGCCTTGCGCTGCACCTACTGGTCACCTACCCGGTGGTGCTGCTGGCGTTCAGTCGCATTTCGCCGCGGCGGTTTTTCGCTGGCGTGCGCGAAGCGATGCTGGTGGCCTTTGGCACCTCGTCGTCCAACGCCACACTGCCGACGGCCTTGAAAGTGGCCGAGAATGAATTGCGGCTTCCGAAAGAACTCTCGCGGTTTGTGCTCACCATCGGCGCGACGGGCAATCAGAACGGCACCGCGCTCTATGAAGGCGTGGTGGTGCTGTTTATGGCCCAAGTTTTCGGCATCGATTTGAGCCTTGGCCAGCAGATCCAGGTGGTGCTGATGTCGATTCTGGCCGGGGTGGGCACGGCGGGAGTGCCCGGCGGTTCATTGCCGCTGATTGTGGTCTTGATGCAAAGCGTGGGCATACCCGGCGACGGCATCGGCATTATTCTGGGCATCGACCGGCTGTTGGACATGTGCCGGGCGGTTTTGAACGTGACGGGCGATTTGGTGGTGGCGACGTGCGTATCGGGCCTACATCCACCGGAACCACCGCAGCGCCAGGCCAAAGCTGATCAGCGCCCAGGCGGTCAGGCCGATCAGTTGCGGCCAAAGGGCGAATAGGCCGGCGCCTTCGAGCATCACGCCGCGCAGGGCCTCGTTGAGCATTGTCAGCGGCAAGAGCTTGATGGCCGGTTGCACCGCGGCGGGAAAGCGCTCGGACGAAAAGAATACGCCCGAGAGGAGCCACATCGGCAACATCACCAGGTTCATTAATCCTGAAACGGTCTCGACGGTGCGTGCCCGACTGGCCACCAACAGCCCGATGCCGGCGAAGGCCACCGAGCCGAGCAAGATAGACAACCCCAGCGTCGCCAGGTTGCCGTAAACCACCACTCCAAAGGCCAGCCGGGCGAAGATGAGAATGATGAATACTTCGGGAATGATGAACAGCAGCCGGCTGGCCATGACGGCAGCCAGAAAATGGCTGCGCCGCATGGGCGTGGCCAGAAACCGCTTGAGCAGCTTGCGAATGCGCATATCGACGATCACAAACCCGACGCCCCACAGCCCGCCGCCCATCAGGCTCATGCCCAGCAAGCCGGGCACCAGAAAGTCGATGTAGCGCCCGCCCGGCTCGGCCAGCGGCCGCTCTTCGACGCCGGCCGGGTCGGTACGCCCGGCTGCCCGCTGCAAGACGTCATCGACCGCGTTGCGGGCCAAGAGGCTCTCGGGCCGAGTGGGGTCATAGGCATATTGATAGTGCGGCGGCGAGGCATGCCCGGCCGTCACAATCACCTCGGTCTTGCCGGTGCGCAGCCGCAATCGGCAAGTGTCGGCATTTTGTACCGCGACGACGAACTGCGGGTTGGCTTTTAATGTTTCGGCCACCGCGCCGGCTTCGGCCGTCTGCTCGACATCGACGCTGATCCGCTCGACCGGCTTGTTGCGGAAGGCAATGCCTAGCCCAATGGTCATCACCAGCGGAAACCCATACACCCAGAACACCGCTTCGGGCGTGCGCGTAAACTCGCGAAACCGCGCCAGCACAAGCTGCACGAAGGGATGGCCGGCACGGGCCGGCTCGGCGGCCTTCGGGGCGGTCGCCGGCGGTGGCGAGGCGAGCGTATCACTCATGGCGCGGCGACTTCCTCCTCTTCAAAGTGGCGGCCCGCCAGCTTGACAAACACGTCTTCCAGGCTGGCGTGCCGCACCGAGAGACTGGCAAGCTGCAGGTTCAACTGCTGCAAGCGGGTCACCAGCGAGGGCAGCGTCACATGCGGTTCGGCCACCGAAAGGCACACGCGGTCGCCCTCGGGCCGGGCCGCCGTCACGCCGGGCAAGTCGGCCACCACCGACGGATCGACGGCGCCGCTGCCTCCAACCTGCGAAGGGCCGGCATCGCCGCGATGGGCCGAGAATTCGATGACATGTTCGCCGCCCAGGCTGGCAATCAGCTCGCGCGGCGTGCCCAGCGCAATCACCTTGCCATGATCGACAATCGCCACGCGGTCGCAAAGCCGCTCGGCTTCGTCCAGATAGTGCGTGGTGACCAGCACGGTGCGTCCCTGGCGGCCGAACTGGCGAATAACTTCCCAAAGCTGCCGCCGCGATTGCGGATCGAGGCCGGTGGTCGGTTCGTCGAGAAATAGCAGCTCAGGATCGCCGACCAATGCCGCGGCGACTGCCAGCCGCTGCTTCTGTCCGCCCGAAAGCTTGCCGACCCAGGCCGCGGCCTTTTCCTCCAGCTCGACCAGCCGAATGGCTTCGTCGGGTTCGATGCCGCGGCGATAGAAGCTGCGGAACAGCGTGAGCGTTTCTCGCACCGAGAGCTTTTCCGATAGCCGCGTTTCTTGGAGCGAAATGCCGATCCGCTGGCGGATTTCGTCGCCTTGCCTGTTCCACGAAAGGCCCAACACCTCGACCTCGCCCGAAGTCGGCGGCAGCAACCCTTCGATGATTTCGATGGTGGTGGTCTTACCGGCGCCGTTCGGCCCCAGCAGCCCAAAGCATTCGCCACGCTCGATGGCCAAATCGAGCCCGCGGACCGCCTCGACCGGGGGACGGCCCTCGTAAGTCTTGACAAGTTGAGTGCAGCGAATGGCGGACGACACGGTGGCGCGGTTTAACTGCGAAATACTGATGGTGTCTGATCGGTTTTGACGAACAGCCGTGATATTACCGAAGGTCCTCCATTGGGCCGGTCAATATAGCCGCGCGAATCCGCGTTGCCCAGGCACTCGTCCAATCGCCCCCAGGCCGCTAGAATTCTCGCGGATGTTTCCTGTTTGCCCCTGCCCTCTGGTGTCTCGATGCGAAACCCGCTGTTAGCGCCCGATCTGCGCGAGTTGGTCGCCGAGCACAACGAAGCGGGCTTGCGCGAATTCTTCACCGGTCACCACCCCGCCGATTCGGCTGAGTTGCTCGACGACCTCGAGCCGGCGGAAGTGCTGTTTGTGCTCAACCTGCTGACCGGGCGGGAACGGGCAGCCGTGTTCAGCTACCTCGAGCCGCCGCTGCAAGACGGTGTGGGCAAGTTGATGGAGCGCGGCGCGTTGGCCTCACTGCTCACCTACATGTCGCACGACGAGCGGGCCGACCTGGTGAGCCGCCTGCCCGATGAGCGGGTCGAGCAGATTATGCCGCTGCTGGCCCACGCCGAGCGGGAAGACATCCGCACGCTGGCCTCGTACCGCGAGGGAACGACCGGGGCAGTGATGACCAGCGACTACGCCACGCTGCCGGCCGAAATCACCGCGGCCCAGGCGCTCGACCGGCTGCGGCACGAGGCGCCCGACCGCGAGACGATTTACTATTGCTACGT
The DNA here is from genome assembly GCA_025927475.1 of Pirellulales bacterium. GTDB lineage: Bacteria > Planctomycetota > Planctomycetia > Pirellulales > JAICIG01 > JAICLL01. The sequence goes on along the minus strand of JAICLL010000193.1, from coordinate 2,384 downwards.
GCTCGACGGCGAACGGCGGATCATTGGGTTTGTCTCGCTGAAGGACCTGATTCTGGCTCCGCCCAGTCGACCGATTTCGCAGATCATGCAGACCGACGTGGTTTCGGCCACCGTCGATGAAGACCGTGAACTGGCCGCCCAGAAGCTGATGGAGTACGACCTGATCGCGTTGCCCGTGGTCGACGCGCAGGGGCGGCTGGTGGGCATCGTCACGCACGACGACGTGATCGACGTGATCGTGGACGAAGCCACCGAAGACGTCTATCGCCTGGGCGGCATTGAGCCTTTGGGCGACAGTTATCTGCGCACGCCGTTTGCCACGCTCTGGGGCAAGCGGGGCCTGTGGCTGGCCATTCTGTTTTTCGGCGGATTTTTGACGACCACCGTGCTGGCCTATTATGAACCGGTCTTTCTAGAACTGCCGGCTCTGGTGATGTTCATGCCGCTCATTATTTCCGCCGGCGGCAATTGCGGCTCGCAATCGGCCACGCTGATTACGCGGGCTTTGGCCCTGGGCGAAGTCGAGCCGGGCGACTGGTTGCGCGTGCTCTGGCACGAGATTTGGATGGGAGCGTCGCTGGGGCTGGTGTTGGGGCTGGTGGGGTTTTTGCGGGCTTGGATTACGCCCACCTCGGCGCTGGAAGGCATCGATCCCGTGCGCTTATCGCTGGCCGTGGCCACGGGCGTAGCCGTGGTGGTGTTGTGGGGCAACCTCGTCGGTGCGCTGCTGCCGCTGCTGCTCAAGCGGTGTGGACTCGACCCCGCGCTGATTTCGAACCCCGTGCTGGCCAGCCTGGTCGACGTGACTGGCATCGTGGCCTATTTTGTGATTGCCAAGGCGCTGCTGCTGCCGTAGCGCGAGCGTCCTCACTTGTCTGGAACCATCACCGCTAAACCACTCCGGGGATCGGCTCCCCGTCGGGCAGCACAAACTGCGGGCGGCCTTGTTGATCGTAGAGCCGCGTGGCCGGATCAATCGCCAAGGCGCGGTAGATGGTGGCCGCCACATCGCCGGGCGAGTAGCCGCGCGAAAGCGGAAACGCCCCCTGCCGGTCGGTGCCGCCGATCACCTGCCCGCCGCGCACGCCGCCACCGGCGAAAAAGATCGAGCCGGCCGGACCCCAGTGATCTCGCCCGCCCAGCTTGTTAATTTTGGGCGTGCGGCCAAACTCGGTGTGGTAAACCACTAGCGTCGAAGCCAACAGCCCGCGCTGGTCGAGATCGGTCAACAGCGCGGCGAAGGCCCGGTCCATGCCGGCCACGTGATAGCCCCGCATCGACATTTGACTAATGTGCGGCTGCTTTTGTTCGGGCACGGCGTGGTTGTCCCAAAAGTTGCCATAGTCGGCGTCGTAGCCGTAATCGACCATCACGAAACGAGCGCCGGCCTCGACCAGCCGGCGGGCCAGCAAGCAGCGTCCGCCCAGCTTGGTGCGGCCGTAGGCTTCGCGCGTGGCGTCGGTCTCGCTGGACACATCAAAGGCCCGCCGCACGGCCGGCGATTCCAGCAGTTGAAACGCGCCCTGGTAATGCCCGTCCATCGCGCCGCGCCGCTCGGCGTCGCCGATGCTGCGGTCGAGCAGCCGCCTTAATTGCGCTCGTTGGCTGAGACGGTCGGCGTCGAGTCCGGCCAGCATCGCCAGCGTTTTCGGCGCCAGGTCTTCGTTGGCCAGCGGTGAGGGATCGGCCGACTTTTCGCCCACGGTAAAGTCGGGCTGCTCCGGCTCGCCGCCGACGCAAAACGGCGCATACTGCCCGCCTAGCCAGCCGGCGACAAACTCGTTCGTGGGCGGCGGTCCTGGCCGCGTGACGCCCGGCACCGCGATGTAGCCGGGCAGTTGGTTCCGCGGCCCGTGCAGAAACGACACGATCGAGCCGATGTTCGGCTCGCTGGTGATCTGTTGCATCGTCACCTTGCGGCCCGACAGGCAATAGGCCTGGCTCAAGAAATGGTCGTTGCTGTCGTGCGAGAAGCTGCGCACCAGGCAGAATTTGTCGGCCACGCGGGCAAGCTGCGGGCAGCTTTCGGCGAAGTGTACGCCCGGCAGCCGCGTGGCGATGGTCGAAAGCGTACCGCGGATTTCTTCTGGCGCTTCGGGCTTGGGATCGAGCGAATCGTGGTGCGTCACCCCGCCGGCCATCCATAAGAAGATGACGGAAGCGGCGGTAGGCTTATGCGACCCGTCGTCCTGCGTTGCACGAGATTCGTTTGCGATGCCGGGCCAAAGCGAAGCGGAGATGCCAAGCGAGCCAACCCGCAGCAGATCGCGTCGGGTCAGGAAGGTGGCAGGCTCGCGTTGCATAATTGGTCAACGTCGGATTGAGACTGTAGGGTGGGCCGAGCGCAGCGAGTCCCACCATCTCACCAAATCGAACTTATCGCG
>JAICLL010000241.1 GCA_025927475.1 Pirellulales bacterium | reverse complement strand
TGCCTTTGATGGAGTTCGAGCGAAGACTTCCCGACGGGCTTGGACCCGCCTGGGTCGGATTAGGTTTTGATTCACCTCCTTTGCTGTTAAAACCGCACCGTTTGAGACTAAGCCACAACACCTGCGACTCACGCCTAACCCGAAGCGTCAGCGAGGAAGTGCGGCGATTCTGCCTCGCTGACGCTTCGGGTTAGTCTCATTTTGGGCATTGGCACCACATAACTAGGACACTACCCAGCATCGAACGCGCCTGACGCGGCGCGATGGGCCGATGTATAATGCCGGGATGAACCTCCGTTGCCGCGCCAGGCCCGTCCCAGGCCGTGGATGATGAATCGCACGTTGCCCGATCGCGACCTGGTGCTGCTGGGCCTGGGCCATACCAACGCCCATGTGCTGCGAATGTGGCGCATGAAACCGTTGCCGGGCGTGAGGCTGACGTGCGTCTCGGATTTTTCGATCGCCACCTATTCGGGCATGCTGCCCGGCACGCTGGCCGGGCTATATCCGCCCGAGCGAATGCACATCGACCTCGTGCGGCTGTGCTCCGCGGCCGGGGCGCGGCTGTTGCAAGCTGAAGTCGCGGGGCTCGACCTCGCGCATCAACTGTTGCTCTGCTCCGATCGGCCGCCGATACCGTTCGACGTGCTTTCGATCGGCGTCGGCTCAGTGCCGAAGGGCGCCGCGGCGCAGGCCGGCGAACTGGCGTTGCCGATCAAGCCGATGCAGACCTTCCTTGCTCGGCTCGATGAGCGGCTGGCGCGGCTGAGCCATGACGCCGGCGACCGGGCGGTGCAGATTGCTATCGTGGGCGGCGGCGCGGGCGGCGTCGAGATTACCTTCTGCCTGCCCGCGCATCTTGAGCGGCGTTGGCCCGCGCTGCGCTATCGGCTCATGCTAATCGACGGCGGCGACCAGATCATGCCCGGCGCGGCCGCCGGCGCCGTTAAGCTGGCACGCCGCGAGCTGGCCGCCCGCGGCGTGCAACTGTTGCTCAACCAAGCGGTGGAATCGGTCGCCGATGGACGGCTGACGCTTGCCGATGGGACCGCCCGCCCGGTCGACCTGACGATTTGGGCCACCGGCGCGCAGCCGCCGCCGCTGTTGGCCGCGCTGGGTTTGCCTGCCGACGAACGCGGCTTTTTATTGGTCCGACCGACATTACAAACCGTAGCCGACGCGCCGATTTTTGTTGTTGGCGATTCGGGCACTTGCCCCGAGCGGCCGCGGCCCAAGGCGGGCGTGTACGCCGTGCGGCAAGGTCCCGTGCTTTGGGAAAACGTGCGGCGAATGCTCGCCGGCCAGCCGTTGGTCGAACATCGCCCGCAGCGAGGGTTTTTATCGCTGATGGCCACGGGCGATCGCCGAGCGATCCTCAGCTATCGCGGCCTGGCCGCGCACGCCCGTTGGTGCTGGAAGCTGAAGGACTTTATCGACCGTCGCTTCATGGACAAATACCAGGACTATCGGCCGATGCCGGCGATGATGCCTGCCGCTGCGCCGGCGCCGACGTCGGCGATGCGCTGCGCCGGCTGCGGCAGCAAGGTGGGCGGCGCGGTGCTGTCGCAGGTGCTCGCGCGGCTCGTGGTTCCTAAATCTGAGCACGTGCTGCTGGGTCTGGAGTCGCCCGACGACGCGGCGATTGTCCGGCTGCCCGCGGGCCGCCCGGTGGTGGCCACGGTCGATTTCTTTCCCGCCTTTCTCGACGACCCGTATCTGGTGGGGCGGGTGGCGGCGCTCAATGCGCTGTCGGACGTTTTTGCTTTAGGCGCCCGGCCACTGGCGGCGATGGCCATTGCCTCGATTCCGGTTGGACCATCGCGGCAGCAAGAGCAATTGCTTTACGAACTGCTGGCCGGCGGCCTGCATGAGCTGCGGCGGGCCGGGGCCACGCTCGTGGGCGGGCATACCATCGAAGCCGAGCAGCTTACGATCGGCTATTCGCTGTTGGCCGACTCCGGGGCCGCGCGGCCGCGCCTCAAGAGCGGCTTGCGGCCCGGCGACTTGCTCATTCTCACCAAGCCGCTGGGAACCGGCATTCTGCTGGCAGCCCACATGCGTGCGCAGTGCAAGGCGGCCTGGATGGAAACGCTCGCGCGGTCGCTTTTACAAAGTAATCAAGCGGCGGCTGATGTAGCTCACGAGTTCGACCTGCCCGCCGTCACCGATGTGACCGGTTTTGGCCTGGCCGGGCATCTGCTCGAAATGCTGCGGGCCAGCGACGCGGCGGCGGAGCTCGACTTGAATAACGTACCGCTGTTGCCGGGCGTCGCCGAGCTGCTGCAAGAAGGCGTCGAGAGCACGCTGGCGCCGGCCAACCGAGCGGCCGAGACGGAAATCGAGTGCGGCGGACACAAATCGCACGCCAAAACCGATGCAGCGACATGTCCCGATTGCGCCACCGAGGCGGCCGCGTATGCCGCGCTTTTTGATCCGCAGACGTCCGGCGGTCTGTTGCTGGGTGTGCCGCCCGACCAAGCCGGCGAATTCGTATCACGCTTGCGATCTCACGGCGAACTGGGCGGCAATGTCATCGGTCAGGTGGCGCCACACGACGCCGATCGCAGGCGGATACGACTTCGGTGATTTGCGAGTGTCGCGCAAGTTAGCACAAGCATGCCGCCGTAGGGTGGCGACGAGCTTGCGAGTCCCACCATTTCTGGCCGGCGCGGCAATGAGTGGTGCTATGCGGCCGAAGGTGGGACTCGCTGCGCTCGGCCCACCCTACGGCTTTGCCTCATTGATTGCCTGCCGTTTGCCGGCCCACTTGGCGTTTACTTCGGTGATTTGCGAGTGTCGCGTAAGTTAGCACAAGCATGCCGCCGTAGGGTGGCGACGAGCTTGCGAGTCCCACCAATTCTGGCCGGCGCGGCGATGAGTGGTGCTATGCGGCCGAAGGTGGGACTCGCAAGCTCGGCCCACCCTACGGCTTTGGCTCATTGGTCGACAGAAAAATTTTTCTGTCAGCCATTTTTCTGTCATCCCGTGCGATCGGGTAATGACTCGTTACCGCACCACCTCGCACTCGGGCAGCGCCTGCGCGAGCCGGGCGGCGCCTTGCTCCGTGACCACCGTGCCGCGCACGTCGAGCCGCTTAAGGGCCTTCAGTTTCGACAGAGCCGTCAGCCCCTGATCCGTTACGCCCGACTCGCGCAGGTCAAGCTCTTCGAGTTCTGTCTGATCGGCCAAGCGGGCCAACCCGGCGTCGGTCACCGTGGCCGTTATACCGTTGATGACCGTTTTGCCCCGGGCGTGCAGTCGCTTCAGCTTCGGCTTCATTTCGGAGATGCCCATACCTAGACCGAAGTGCACCGTTTTCTGCACCGATAACGAATGGGCCAACAGCGCGTCGGAAGCCCCGAACGTGAGTTCTGATTGTGGACGCTTTTTCAAGAACTCCGCCGCGCCGGCCTTGGTGACGGCGGTTAGCTCGGCCTCGATCACGTGCAGTTGCGGCATGTCGGCCAATACTGCCAGACCAGCGTCGGATAGGTCGGTCAGATTCAAATGCACGGCCCTGAGCTTGGTGAGTTGCTTGAGGCGGTCCATGCCGGCGTCGGTGACCGCGGCGCCGGTCAGGTCCAAAAAACTCAGCTCGGGAAACTGGACGAGACCATCAAGGTCGGCGTCGGTCACCCGTGTACGAGCGAGTGTCAATGAACGCAAACCGCTCAAGGGTGCGAGCAGCGCAAGCTGCCGGCGGTCGATGGGTTGATCGGACAAATCGACGGATTCCAGCTCGGGCAGCCCGGCGATGGCACGCAGCAAGTCATCGGATGGCGTCTCGCGAGCAATACGCGCCAAGGTGAGTCGGCCCGCGTCGTCAAATCCAACCTCGACGCCCACTTGCCGCCACTGTTTCGTCTCATCGGCGCGTCTCCAAATCTCACGCACGTGAGGAACTAAGCAAGACAATCCCGCCGCGGACGCCAACAAAGGGGCTGCGGCGAAAGCAAACCGCCGGCGCGCGAGCGGCGCTTGGACCGCCGGGCGATGCGGGGCATCGGCCGCCTTCTTGATCGGTCGACACAGACGATATCCGCAAGCGCGTGCGACTCCCAAGCTGATCAGGCCGTTCAAGATCGCCCCTGCCTCGATGTAAACCAGAATGAAGGGCCTAATGTTAGTCCCGGAACCAGCGAGAGCGATACCCAGGCCCGCGAGAACCAAAACGATCAGCACCGCGCGAAGAACGAGCCTACGACCTTCGGCCAACAAGATCCAGGCACTTGCGATCACGGGCAAGCCGCCCAACACCAACATGGCGGCGACCACGCCCACACCCTCGAAAATAACGATGATATCCTCGGCATCGATGCCCTCTGGCGGCGACATGAATCGCAGGGCCGCCAGCGATACGGCGATGGACAACGTCCAGCCGAGCAACGCTCGCAGCGTGAACTGAGCGGTTGGTGTCGCAGAGGCGACGGCATGGCTTGTCGAGTCGACGGCGATCGCACGCAACCGCCAGCGGCGAACCCCGCGCAATGCCCACAGCGGAACTTGCGCAAAGAAAAAAGCGCCGCCCCACGAGGCCGCGATCAGCAAGTCGGCGGAATTGCCCTGCCCGCTGCTGCGTTCTTGCCCATAAGCGATCGCCCAGCTAAACGCGGCAATCAGCCAGAGCGATACGGGCAACCGCACGGCGAAGCGTTGCGGACCGAACACGGTCCAAAGCGCAAGCAGGGCAGGCGGCGCCACCAGCGCGCCGATCATTACCAAATTAGCGTTATCCAGCCAAGAGCCCGAGCTCGAGCTCAGCGGCGTCAACACGCCGGCGGCGAGTTGTAGCAAGAGCAGCAAGCCAAACAGAGCCGTGGTCTGGATGCCGGCCAGAGTCATCCGCGCCGCGAGTTGCCGCCCTTGGGCGTGCCACAGCGCCCGATGCGATCTGCGTCTAGGCTGCGAAGCGTAACATTCCATCCCTGAGTCGGCCATTGAATCGCCCTCCTTGCGTTTTTGACCCCGATGACGGCGTGGTTTTCGCCGCCGCCCAGCCACGTGATAGCCGAAAATTCACCGCTGGGTCAATGTCGGCGTTGATTGATTGATCGGCGGTGAACTTCGCTTTCCATGGGACCGCCGTAGTGCTTTGTCAACGCGAAGAATTCGGATTCGCGCGATGTAAGGCTGGGCACTGCCCACCTTGAGTTTATGGTGGGCAGTGCCCACCCTACGATGTGCCCGCCAACCCTAACATTTAACTTTGACAAAGCACTAGGGCTTGGGTGACAGAAAGATGGCTGACAGAAGCATTTTTTTGCCAGCCATTTTTTTGTCATTCCTGTCCCAACTCGTGGCGGACCGAGTTAGCAACGAGCTGTCGCCGGCAACAGGTGCAGACGCAGAAAATCGAGCGCCTGTTTGGCCGATAATTGCCGGCCTACTTGGCGTTTACAAATCGCCCGGTGTGACTGCGCGCTGTGCGACATGGCGCACGGCAAGTACAACCACGGATGTTCCCGCGTCATGTTCTAAGATTGGAGGCCCAGTTTCGCCCGGATCCGCGCGTCGAGTTGCTCCAGCGTCAGCACGCGGCCTGCTTCCATGTCGGCAATCCCTTCGCGGATCGCCACATGATCGGCGTCCCGTTGAAGCTTTTCGAAGGTGGCGTGATCGAGGAGGACAAACATCTGTTGCGTTTGCTCGTCCTCGATTGGCAGTGGACCGACACGGCCGCGTAAAGCAGCGCGTTGTTCATCGGTAAGCTTGGGAATCATACGCCTATTATTGCCCCGTCGACCGTGGGAAAGCAAGCTGCAAGCGCGCGGTCCGCCTCAGCTACCGCGAGATCACCTCAACACCTGGCACTCGGGCAGCGCCTGCGCCAGCCGACCCCAGCTACTGGCGGACCGAGTTAGCAACGAGCTATCGGCGGCAATAGATGCAGCCGCAAAAGGTCCAGCGCTTGTTTAGCGGCGCGGGGCTTGAGGATCGCCGGATGACCGGCGAACGGCGCAGAGCGCGCGAACACCGCCTCGGCGGTCGCCAAGGCAAAATGCACGCGCTCCGGCGCCGCCGCGGCAGGATCAAGCTGAGGAAACGGACCAACGGCCAGCCCGAAGTCGGCGCAGGCCCGCTCGCGGCAGGCTTGGGCCATTGCCTGAACGGCTGCCTCGCTGGCAATGCCGTCGTTCATCAGCGTTGCCGGCGAGAGATCGAGCAGCCGCACCAGCGCCGCGGCATCGCCCACGACGAGTCCGGCTTTGTAGACGTGCGCGGATCCCGGTACCTCGCTCAGCCAATCCGCGATTAAACCGGCCGTGCCCCATTCGACCGTCGCCAGCGTCGCGCCACGCGCGGCCAACTGCCGCACCACCACATCGGGCAGCTCATCGTCTTCTTCACCAAAGACCAGGCTGCCTAGACAATCGCAGATGGTGCTAATCGTGGGCGCCATCGCCGCCTGGCAGGCATCGTCGCTCGGGCCACAGGCCGTAATCCGCAGCGTGATGGTGGCATCGCTGACCGTGATGCCGACCGAGGGAGTCCGCCCACGGCGGATCAGGTCGGGCAGCATCTGCTCCAGATCGCTCTCGCCCACGCCAAAACATTTGATCCGCCGGTGACGGATCACCTCGCCGCCCGCGCCCCATTCCACCAGCCGCGGCGCGACCGTCTCGGCCCACATCTCTTTCATTTCAGCCGGCACGCCCGGTAGGGCAAACACCCGTGACGGCCGCCCCAGCGGCGGCGGAACTTCCAGGTCGACGCCCGGCGCCGTGCCGTGCGGGTTGGCGATCACGCGGCTGCCGGCGGGAAACATGGCCTGCACCACGTTCTGTTCCGGCATCGGCCGCGTCCGCCGGGCAAACAGACCGCGAATATGTTCAAGCGACGCCTGATCGAGCACCAGTTCGACGCCCATCATCTGCGCCAGGGCCTCGCGCGTCAGGTCGTCGGCCGTCGGCCCCAGGCCGCCGGTGGCCACGACCACGTCGGCGCGCTGGACTGCCTGGCGAAACACGGCGACATTCGCCGCCAGGTCGTCGGCCACGGTCGTATGATAGCGCACGGCGATGCCCAGCTCGCCCAACCGCTGGCTGAGCCATTGGCTGTTGGTATCGAGCCGCTGCCCGCTGGTGAGTTCGTCGCCGATCGAAATGACTTCGGCTTGCATGGATGGGGATTTTCGATTTTCGATTTTGGATTTTGGATTTCCGCCCAGTGGCCGGGGCAGAGTCTCAGCGATGCCCCGGTGCGATCAAGCTGACGGCGGCAAGATTGTCGTCGCGAGCCAGGGATTATAGCTCACGTGCTCCGCCTGGGACATTTGGCATCGGAACGTTAGTTCAAGTTTCGCAGTTTTTGCTAGCAGATGAACGACGCCGTAGCGTCATTATGCCGCAAGTTGGAGTACTTGGTCGAGAATCTGCTTGATTTTTTTGCTTCCCTGTCCTGACAGGCCCAGCGGAATAATCTGTTCG
>JAICLL010000268.1 GCA_025927475.1 Pirellulales bacterium | reverse complement strand
CGGCCCCCCCCCCTTGGGCCGGCGCGGGGTCGACAGCCGGGGTGGTAGCCCCGGTGGTGGGGCCCGGCTCGGGGTCGCGCTTGCGGGCCACAAGGCCGGGGGCTATTTCGGTGCCTGCGTGAATGCCTTCATCGAGCCCGGCAATCTGCAGCAGCCCCTCGCCCGAGGCGTCCTGGTCGTCGTCGATCAGCGTGCAGTCCCAGGTGAGCTTGTGAGCGCACCACCAGGCTAGCGCCATCAAGCCCCAGGCGATCCAGGGGTTATCGACAAACTTGGCGACGGCGAGACCCACGGCGCCGCTCAGCCCGAGGCCATAAAGGCTTGCGCGTTCGGCGCCTTCTTCCATCGAGATGCGAGCGATTCCGACGGTCGCCACGACAAACCAGAACATAATCCAGTTCATCCGTGGCCCGAACTGGCCGTGGTAGCCGATCGCCAGCAGAAAGAAACACAGGCTGCCCACCAGCACCATGATCAGCAAGGGACTGAGCGCAATGGCCAGATAATCGATCGAGGTCATCTGGGGGCGTCGTTTGGGCATGGTTTTATGGTAGCAGATCGGGCTGGGGGATTGGGGGATTGGACTCGGTGGCTGGGGCAGAGTCTAAGCGATGCCCCGGCCGATCCGCTTCCGGGGCATCGGCAAGCTTCTGCCCCGGCCACCGGCCGCGGAAGGGCAGATCCGGTTAGGTAGAATATGCGCGAAGCCGTAGCGTGGGCCGAGCGGAGCGAGTCCCACCTGCTGGCGGCGAAAGCGGCGCCGCAACGAATCATGCGGCAAAAGGTGGGACTCGCTGCGCTCGGCCCACCCCTACCCGCTTAACAGAAGTTCTGTAAGGAACCTGGCGGATCCCGGTCGTGCCACCGTTGCAATCGCGTCAGGCGCGAAGTGCGACGCCCGCCGCAACGGTTTGGCAGCGCCGCGCCGATACCGGTGAATGGTCCCTGCCAGCCTTCGCCATGCCCTTTGCCCTGCGGCGCTATCGAAAACGGCTGATCGCCAGCCGGCTGCTGACGGCCGCCGAACTGCGGGCGCTGGAGCGCGCGCTGCCGCCGCGATCGCGCCAGCCGGAAGCCCTGGCCGACGCTCTCATTGCGGCCGGCAAGCTCACGCCCTATCAGGCGGCGGAAATCGATCAAGGCCGCGGGCGCTGTCTGCTGCTTGGCAACTATGTCTTGCTCGATACGCTGGGCGCGGGCGGCATGGGTCGCGTCTTCAAGGCCCGTCATCGCCGGCTGGAGCGCATCGTGGCTCTGAAAACGCTCACCGAGCAAGCGGCAGCCGACGACGAGTCGATCGCACGATTTCGGCGCGAGGCCTGGGCCGTCGCGCAGCTCGCCCACCCGAACATCGTCGCCGCCTACGACGCCGATGAAGCCGACGGCATCCATTTCCTGGTCATGGAGTTTGTCGACGGGCCCAATCTGTCTGACCTGGTGCGCCGCCGCGGGCCGCTGCCAATCGACGAGGCGGTGCGCTACACGCTCGACGCGGCGCGGGGCCTGGCCTATGCCCATGCGCAGGGCTTCGTGCATCGCGACGTCAAGCCTTCGAACCTGGTGCTCGACGCCAGCGGCTTGGTGAAGCTGCTCGACTTGGGATTGGCCCGCGCGGCGACCGCGCCCAACACCGGCGCCGAGTTGACCTTGGCCGGCGACGTGGTGGGCACGGCGGAATACATGGCGCCCGAGCAGGCCTTCGACACGCGCTCGGCGGACGCCCGTGCCGACATTTACAGCCTGGGCGCCACGATCTATCGCCTGGTGACCGGCGAATTGATGTATCGCGCCGAGACGCCGCTACGGTTGATCGCCGCCCACCGCGAGCAGCCGATTCCCTTGCTGAGCGCTCGGCGCGACGACGTGCCCCGCTGGCTGGAAACGCTCTACAAAAAAATGGTCGCCAAAGAGCCGGACGACCGGCCGCAGTCGATGGACGAGGTCGTCTCGGCGCTGGACAAAAGGCGGTCGCCGAGTCGGCGCAAAGCGGCGCGAACCGCGGTCGATGATTCGTCGTCCGGCCTTTCCGCGCAGCCCGTGCCGGTGCTTGCCGAAATAAGCGACAGCGGCGAAGACCTGGTGGTTTGCAATCCGGTGAGTCAACCGACCCACCGGGCGGCAGACGCTGGCTCGTGTGAGAGCCCATCGCAGCCGCGCATTCCGCCGCTGGCCGCCTTGACCGCCTTGGCCGCCGCCATTGCCCTGATTGTGTTGCTCTCGTGGAAAGAATCGACCGGGGTGGTGGCCGGCAACGCTCGCTCGGCGCCGCGCACGGCCGAGCTGGTCGAACAATGGTCGCGCTATTTGAACGCGGCGGCGACCGAGACCAATTCGCTGGGTATGCAGTTCGTTCTCATTCCGCCTGGCGAGTTTACGCCGGCGGGCGATGACGCTAGTCCAGCCAGCCCAATTGAGGTGGCGCGACCGTTTTATTGCGGCATGCACGAGGTAACCGTCGGGCAGTTTCGCCGGTTCGTCGAGGAGACGGGCTATCGCGCCGGCGAGCGGTCGTCGGCATTCGATTCGCTCCCCTCGCCGGCCTTCGCCCAGAGCGATCGGCATCCGGCGGTCAACATCGGGCCCGCGGACGCCCTGGCGTTTTGCGATTGGCTCAGCCGGCGGGAAGGCGTGCCTTATCGCTTGCCCACCGAAGACGAGTGGGAGCACGCCTGCCGGGCCGGCGGCCAGGGCTCGTGGTGGTTCGGCGACGACCCGGCCCCGCTGGCTCGCTACGCCTGGTACTCGCCACACAGCGGAAGCCGCACTCATCAGGTCGGCCTGTTGGAACCGAATCCGTTCGGCCTGTACGACCTGTTAGGCAACGCCGCCGAGTGGTGTCTGGCCCGCCCCGACGACGTCGCTGTCTCGACCGCCTTCGCCGGGCATGTGCTGCGCGGCGGCGGTTGGTCGGCAAGCGCCGCCGCGCAGTTGCACGCCAGTGCCCGAGCCGCGTGTCCCAGGAGCGGGCGTTCTTCGATCACCGGTTTTCGCGTCGTGCGGGAACTTTCGGCGGCACAACGGAATCATGGACGGGGACTCGCTGCGCTCGGCCCACGCTAGGGCCTAACGCATGCCTGGCCCGGTGGCTGGGGCAGAGCCTGAGCGATGCCCCGCCTCGGTGTGAGCCGGGGCATCGGCAAGCCTCTGTTCCAGCCACCGAGCCTTCGGCGCAGCGCGCGCTGGAGCGAGGAATGAAGTTCGATTCGTAGCTCCCGGAACGGCGCGAAGTCGTTCCTTACAGTCGTCGAGCGTAAGAGTTATGGACGATCGAGGCGGATCGCCCTACGATACTGCGATGCCGGATTCCCACGAGCCACCGACTGCTCCGCCGTTGCACGTGCCGGTGATGCTCGACGAAGTGCTGGCGGCGCTGCAACCACAGCCGGGCATGATCGTGGCCGATGGCACGCTGGGCGGCGGCGGGCATACGCGAGCGCTGGCCGAGCGCGTCGCACCCGACGGCTATGTGCTGGCCTTCGACCGAGATCCCGCGGCCCTGCGGGCCGCCGAACGCAACTTGCGCGGCCATGCCATCAAGCTGGTCGAAGCGGACTTTGCCGATTTGCCCCTCGTCCTGGCACAACTTGGCGTGCCAGCGGTGGACGGCGCGCTGCTCGACCTGGGGCTGTCGAGCGATCAACTGGCCGACGCGACCCGCGGCTTCAGCTTCGACGCCGACGGCCCGCTCGACTTGCGTTTCAACTCCGGCGAAGGCGAGCCGGCCTCGGCGTTGCTCAAACGGCTGAATGAGCAGCAACTCGCCGATCTGATTTACCAATTCGGCGAAGAGCGCCTTAGCCGGCGGATTGCGCGGCGGATTGTCGAGCGCCGCGCGACGGCGCCGTTGGAAACGGCCGGCGACCTGGCCCGGTTGGTGCGATCGTGCGTGCCGCGCTCCGCCGGCCATGCCATCGACCCCGCCACGCGCACCTTTCAGGCGCTGCGCATCGCCGTGAATCACGAGCTCGCCTCGCTCGAACGCGCGCTGGCGCATCTGCCCGACGCATTAAAGCCTGGCGGCCGCGCCGCGATCATCAGCTTCCACTCGCTCGAAGATCGGCTGGTGAAGCGGGCCTTTCGCGACGACATCCGCTGGGAGGCGCTCACTCGCCGACCCGTGCGGCCGGGCGATGAAGAAATGTCTCTCAATCCGCGTTCTCGCAGCGCCAAGCTGCGCGTCGCCGTGCGCAAGTAAGTTGCCGGTTCACGCTTCTCGCTCCGGTGGGATCCACTGTGCTCGCCATGGTCTGCGCAAGGCCGTAGGGTGGGCCGAGCGCAGCGAGTCCCACCTTCTGGCGGCAAAAGCGGCGCGGCAACGATCATGCGGCAAACGGTGGGACTCGCTGCACTCGGCCCACCCTACGGCCTCTTTCTGATCCCCCGTATCTCTCTTTACTATCCCCTCATCCCCTCCTATGTTTTTGCCCCGCATCTTTCTGCCCGCCAATCAGATGAAGATTTGCAACGGTTCGTACTTGCCGCCCAGGGCCTGCTCCGCCGGCAGGCTCAGCCAGTCGCGCAAGACTGCGGCATAAACCTGGCGGAAGTCGAGCGACATTTTCAAATCGCCGTCGACCAGGTCGGTTAGGCTTGGAGCGGCGCCGTGCAGCCCGGCACGCACGCCAGCGCCGGCCAAGAACACCGGACCCGCGGTGCCGTGGTCGGTGCCTTGCGAAGCGTTCTCGGCCACGCGCCGGCCGAACTCGCTGAAACAGAGCACCAGCACGCGATCGTCGAGCTTGGCCGCCTTCAAGTCGTCCAGAAACGCCTTGAGCGCCTCGCTCAGCTCGCGCAGCAGCCGAGCTTGCGTGGGCAACTGCACGGCGTGCGTGTCGTAGCCGCGCTGCACGGCGTAATACACCCGCGTGGACATGTCGGCTTCGATCAGCCGGGCGACGATCGCCAGATGCTGCGCCAGCTCGCTGCTGGGATAGCTGGTCTTGCCGCGCTCGCGGCCCGCGGCGGCGGTCACGCGGTCGGCGGTGGTATATGCGTCAAGCGCCGCCCGGCGGGCAAAATCGGCCAGACCGTCACTGGCTGGCGCGTCGCCCGGCTGCGCCGCGGTCAGCCCGCCGCGGGCAGCCTGATTTTGAATCGCCAATTCATCGAGCCGCGAAAAACTGGCGGCGATCGAACGTCTTCCGACCAGCGCACCGGGCAGCGCGCCATCGCCCACCAACATGGCGGCGGCGGAATCGCTCGGCGGATCTTCGTCGAGCGCCCGGCCGATCCATCCATAGCTTTTATGATCCGCCCGATCGAACCGCGCGGTATGCCAGATGGCCATGCTCACGTCGTGCGACCGATTGGGATTGGGGTATCCCACGCCCTGCACGATGGCCAGCCGCCCGCTTTCGACCAGATCGGCCGCCGCGCGCATCGCCGGGTGCATCGCGACGTCGTCGCTGAGTTTATGCAAATTCGCCACGTTCAGCCGCAGCTTCTCGCGGTGCTTGGCGTAGCCTTCATCGCCGTACGGCACGACGGTGTTCACGCCATCGTTGCCGCCATCGAGTTGCACGACCACCAGAATGCGGTCGTCTTTCTTTTCTTCCGCGGCACGCGCCAGTCGCTGTAAAAAACCCGGTACCGTGGGGGCCAGCGCAATCAGCGACGACCGTTTCAGTAACTCACGTCGATCGAGCATGGTGATTATCTCCTTTCAACTGGTGGCTGGGGCAGAGCCTAAGCGATGCCCCGGCTGGTCGTGCTAAAGACACGGAGACGCGGAGACACGGGGACACGGGGACACGGTCTGCGTATTTCTCTCTCCCCATCTCCCCATCT
>JAICLL010000048.1 GCA_025927475.1 Pirellulales bacterium | reverse complement strand
CATCCGTGCGTCTGCCAAAATGACCGGAGACTAAGTTCCCAGGCCCCGTGGCGCAAAAACTATGCCAAACCATGTTGGTGGACCAAGCCAAATACTGATTAACTAAATGGCGCAAAATTCGTGCCGAACGGGATTGCCACGGAGGGCGTTCCCTACAGACGTCGCCACGGAGGGCGTTCCGTAGCGCGGGCGCAAAACATTACCCAAACACCCGGCGGACCTTCGCCGGCAGCGTTTTTTGCTTCGCCTTTGCCTTTTTACGTTGAGACGCCGCCACCTTGACGGCCAGCGCGGCGCCGCCGAGGGCCAACGCGCCCACGCCCAGCACCGCGGCGGTGCGGGCCAACGCTTTTTTTCGCTCGGGGCCGCCAAACCGCACGTCTGGATAATGCGCCTCGGGATATCCCGCCGCCGGACCCTCGGGCGATTCGTGCAACGCCATCTGCAACACCTGGGCCAAGTGCAACGCTCGGCGGTCGGTCCCTTCCATGATCTGGTGCTTGCAGCTAAACCCGTCGGCCACGATCAGCGTGTCTTTTTCCGCTTCGAGCACCGCCGGCAACAGCTTGTGCTCGCCCACCTTCATCGAGACCTCGTAGTGCTCTTTCTCGAAACCAAACGAACCAGCCATGCCGCAGCAGCCGGTGTCGGGCATTTCGTAGTTCATTCCCAGCTTTTTGAACATGTAGTCGTCGGCGCCCATCCGCATGACGGCCTTGTGATGGCAATGGCCGTGCACGACCGCCTTGCGCCGCAACAGCGGAAACTCATGGTCGGGCGCATACTTCTGCAGGAACTCGGCCAAGGTATAGAACTGATGGCTCAGCCGCTTGGCGTCTTCGTCCATGGGGAACAAGCTCATCAGCTCGTCGCGGAAGACCGCGGTGCAGCTTGGTTCGAGGCCGACGATGGGCGTGCCCGCCTGAATCTCCGTCCGCAGCGTGTTCATGATCTGCTGCAACAGCCGCTTGGCGGTGTCGAGCATGCCGTAGTCGTACAAAGGGCGGCCGCAGCAGAGCGACTCGCGCGGCACCACGACTTGCCAACCGACCGATTCGATGACTTCGACGGCGGCCTTGGCCACCTCGGGATGCAAATGGTTGTTGAAGGTGTCGGCCCAGAGAATCATCCGCTGGGCGCCGACATTGCGAGCGGGCCGCTCGAAGAACCACTCCTTGAACGTCTGGTCGGCGAAGGGCGGCACTTTGCGATGTGGCGACACGCCGCCCGCCAGCTTGAACAGCATGCTCAGGCCTGGCGTTTGGCTGACAAAGTTGGCCAAGGGCGGCGCCAGCGAAGCCAACCGGCTCCACCAATAGATCCAGCCCATGGCGTAAGCGTGCCGCGGGCGCAGCCGGCCTTTGTAATAGTGGGCCAGAAACTCGGCCTTGTAGGTGGCCATGTCGACCTTCAACGGGCATTCGCCCTTGCAACCCTTGCAGGCCAGGCACAGATCGAGCGCTTCGCGCACCGGCTCGCTTTTCCACATCTTTTTCAGCGGGCTGCCTTGCAGCATTTCAAACAGCAGATGCGCGCGTCCCCGCGTCGAGTGCATTTCTTCTTTGGTCACCATGTAGCTGGGGCACATGGTGCCGACATCGCTGCGGCGGCAAAGTCCGACGCTCACGCAACGCTCGGTGGCATAGGCGAAGCTGCCGTGATCTTGCGGATATTTGAAATACGTCTCGACCTGCGGCGGATGATATTGCGGCCCGAACCGCAAATTGTCGGTCATCGTGTAGGCGTCGACCTTCTTGCCGGGATTCATCATCCATTGCGGATCCCAGATGGCCTTGAACTCGCGGAAGGCTTGCACGATTTCCGGGCCATACATCTTGGGCAGCAACTCGGCCCGCGACTGCCCATCGCCATGCTCACCGGAAAGCGAGCCGCCAAAGCTGAGCACCAGATCGGCAGCTTCGTACATGAACGACCGGTACTGCTGCACGCCCTCGGCGTTCTTGAAACGGAAGTCGATCCGGGTGTGAATGCAGCCCTGGCCCAAATGCCCGTACAGCGAACCCTGGTAGTTGTATTTGTTCAGCAGCTTTCGCAATTCACGCAAGTAAGGGCCGACCTTCTCGGGCGGCACGGCGGAATCTTCCCACCCTTCCCAGTTGTCGGGCTTGTTCGGAATGCGGGCCGTGGCCCCCAACCCCGCTTCGCGCAGCTCCCACACCATCCGCTCTTCCTTCTTGTCGGTGTAGATGTGCATGTCGGTCACATGCGTGCCGCGGCGCAGCTCGCGAGCCAGCTTGTCGGCCTTGTCGTCGGACTCGGCCTGGCTGTCGCCGCCGAACTCGACCAGCAGCCAGCCGCCACCCTTGGGCAACATCGGAATCAAGTTCATGTCCGACGCCTTGATGCGCAGGTCTTCAATCAAGCGGTCGTCGAGACCCTCCAGCCCGACCGGCCCGTGCTTGGTGACTTCCATCACATGGTCGCCGGCGGTGGCGACGTCGGGAAAGCCGACCACCAGCAGCGTGCGATAAGGCGGGCTGTGAATAAGCTGTAAATCGGCTTCCAGAAACATCGCGCAGGTGCTTTCCGAGCCGATGAGCGAGCGGGCGACGTGAAATCCTTTGTCGGGCAGCAGCTCATCGAGGCTGTAGCCCGAAACGCGCCGAGGAATTTGTGGATAGCGCTCGCGGATCAACTCGGCGTAATGATCGCGCAAGGTCCGCAGTTGCATATAGATTTCGCCGCGGCGTCCACCGTTCATCACGATGCGGTCGTATTCGGCGTCGCTGGTGGCCCCGACGCGCATCCGCGTGCCGTCGTAGGTAATGACTTCCAGTTCTTCGATGTTGTCGACCGTGCGTCCGCCCATCATCGAATGGATGCCGCACGAGTTGTTTCCCAGCATGCCGCCGATGCAACAGTGGTTGTGCGTCGAAGGATCGGGGGCGAAGGTGAGATGGTGCATCTCGGCGGCTTTGCGAACCTGGTCGAGCACGATGCCCGGCTGCACGCGGGCGATGCGGCGCTGCGGATCGAGTTCGATGATCTTGTTCATGTACTTCGACATGTCGATGATCACTGCCACGTTGCAGCAGCCGCCGGTGAGGCTGGTGCCGCCGCCGCGGCCCAGCACGGGGGCGCCATACTCGCGGCAGGCGGCCAGTGTGGCTTCGACATCTTCAGCCGATTTGGGCAGCACCACGCCGATGGGCACCATCCGATAGTTCGAGCCGTCGTGGGCGTAGAGCGCGCGGTAGCCCTGGTCGAAATGTGCTTCCCCGCGCAGCTCTTTTTGCAACCGCGCGGCGAGACCCTTGGCATCGACGTCGGTGTGGGGCCGCGGTTCGTGTTTATGTTCCGCGGCTTCGGGCAAGACATCTAACGACATTGCTACCTCACGTTGAATACCGACAGTGGTGTTAAGTGCTCTATTCGCTCGACTTGTCGGGCAGCGAATAAGGCCCGGTTCCCTTGCCGGGCCAAATCGCCTCCAACGAATGGTGCTTCTTGGCGTCGAGCACAAACTGCTCGCGCTTCACGGCATAGCCTCGCTGGTGCAACATCTCGGCGATCTTGCTCAGCGGGGCTTCTTCAAAATGCCAGGCGTTCAGCGTCAACGTGTTCTCGTTGGTCCGCCGTCCATAGATTCTGATGCCGTCGATCTCGTCGACCACCACATCGCGGAGATACACGCCGGTTTCTTTTTGTAGAGATCCCATCGAATGGCTCCCATGTGGCCTTTCGTACCCTGTCGCCTTTCGCGGAGCGAAAGGCGACAATTCAACTCACCAGGTCGCTCAGCTTGTCGCGGAAAATGGTCGTGGCGATGTGCGGGCCACGCGGCTGTCCGCGCACCAGCGCTTCGGCCAGGTGCATGGCCTGTTTGGGCGTGGCGCTGGCCGGCATGGGCGGCTCGAGCGGATCGACCACAGCCTCGATAATCGCGGGCCGCTTCGAAGCAAACGCTTGCTGGAGCGCGGGCCGCACTTCATCCGGTTTCTCGCAGCGAAAACCGACGCCGCCGCAAGCCTCGGCGTATTTCACAAAGTCAATCGGCTGCAACTCGACGCCATACTCAGGGTTGCCCAAGAAGATCATCTGCTCCCATTTGATTTGTCCCAGCACATTGTTCTTGATGATGACGACCTTGATCGGCAGGTTGTATTTCACCGCCGTGATGAACTCGCAGCCGAGCATCGTAAAGCCGCCGTCGCCCACAAACGCCACCACCTGCCGATCGGGATAGGCGATTTGCGCGGCGTTGGCATAGGGCAGGCCCGGCGCCATGGTGGCCAACGTGCCGGAAAGCGAGAACTGCATTCCTCGCCGCATGTGAATGTGCCGCGCTGCCCAGGTGGTGATGGTGCCCGAGTCGCACGTGACAATGGCGTTGTCGGCCAGCATTTCGCTGACGTGCCGGGCGACCACTTGCGGCTTCAGCGGCGAGTCTTCGCGGGTGGCGCGGCTCATCATCATTTCGCGCCATTGCTTCATGCCCTTTTGGGCCTGCTCGAGGAACGAGCGGTCTTCCTTGGGCTTGATGAGCTTCATCATGGCCATGAGCGTGGCCCGAGCGTCGCCGCACAGGCCGACATCGATCGGGTAGCGCAGTCCCAGCCGAGTCGGATCGCGGTCGATCTGAATGGCCTTGGCCTGGCCCGGCTTGGGCAGGAATTTCATATAAGGAAAGCTGGTGCCGATCATGCACAGCGTGTCGCAGTTTTCCATCGCCTTGTCCGAGGGGGCGGTGCCCACCAGCCCCAAGCCGCCGGTGGTGTAGGGCGAATCGTCAGGTATGACTGCCTTGCCCAACAGGGCCTTGATGACCGGCGCCCCCAGCGCCTCGGCCAGAGCCTCGACTTCAGCGCCCGCGCCCAGCGCCCCCTGACCAACGATGATGGCTACCTTTTTGCCTTGATTGAGGACCGCCGCGGCTTCGGCCAGCGTGTCGGGCTGCGGTATGGTGACCGGCGGGTGCCAGGCGTCCGAGGTGTGCCCCTTGACGTTCATCATCGAGGTGTGCCCCTTGGAAAGCGGCATCTCTTGAAAATCGTTGCAGCAGGTGATGTGGGCCACGCCGCGCGTCGACAGCGCGTTGCGGCAGGCGGCATCGACCAGCGACTCAACATGCTGGGGTCCCATCACTTGCTGGTTGTAGCAGGCCACGCCGGCGAAAAGCTGCAACAGATCGACCTCTTGCTGAAACCGCATGCCCAGCAGGTCGTGATACGTTTGCCCGGTGAGGGCCAAGACCGGCGTGCTATCGAGCTTGGCGTCGTACAAACCGTTGAGCAGGTGAATGGCGCCTGGTCCCGAGGTGGCCAGGCAGACGCCCAAGCGGCCAGTGAACTTGGCATAGGCGCAGGCCATGAAGGCGGCGGCTTCTTCGTGGCGCACCTGGATGAACTTGATCTTGTCTTTCATCTGCCGCAACGCTTCCATGATGCCGTTATTGCCATCTCCGGGAATGCCAAAAATGGTGTCGACTCCCCAATGCGTGAGTCGTTCGATCATTGCATGGGCGGTGGTTTGCGACATGAGTCAATCCTTTCCGAGGAAAACAATTCTCTGTGAAGCCGCGGCGCGCGTCAGCGCAGAATACGGAAACAACGACGAACCGGGCGGAATAGGCCATGGCCGGCTGCGCGCGTCCGCCCGGCGAACGAGCAGATATCGTTCCGCTCGCCAGCGCGCTGGCTAAATTAACGGCAAGAAAAGCGATTCAGGACGCGGTCGGGACTGCGCCGAAGTGCAAGCAATGCACACAGATGAGCCATCCAAGCTCGTGATGTCTGGCCTTCCGGCCACGTCCGCATTGTAGCGCGATCGAGTTTTTCGTCAAGCGCTGTGAGTGAGTTTTCCAACCTCTGGGCATTTTTTGAACAGAAGACAACGAAGAGAACTAAGAAAGCGCAGAATATTGCGATGCGCAAAGGACAATCATCTTCGTTTTCTTCGTTGCCTTCTGTCCAAATACAAACGCGGCGGGCCAAACGAAATGAGTTTCGCTCTAAGCAAGGCAACTGCACGCCGCGGCGTCGGCCAACCATAACAGCCGGCCGTGGCCTGGCGCGACCACCATGGCGGGCAGCGGCCGTGAGAGCCGCGGACCGAATAATACCTGCTTGAGCGCGTCGGCCGGCTCTGCGCCGCTCACCACGAACAGCACGAAGGCGGCATGGTTGATCACCGGCAAAGTCATCGTGATGCGGTGCGTTTGCAGCATTTCAATCCAGGTGGCGACCACCAGCCGCTGGTTCTCGGCCAGGGCCGATGTGCCGGGAAAGAGCGAAGCGGTGTGCCCGTTGGACCCTAAGCCTTGCAACATCAAATCAAGCTGCGGCAGCTCGTCTTCGCCCAGGTGAAAGTGATCGTGCAGCGTCAGTTCATAGAGTTCCGCCGCTTCGTGAGCATCGGTCAACTCGGATCGGACGCGGTGAATGTTTTCTTCGGGCGCCGGCACTTTGGAAAGCAAATGCTGCCAAGCGAGACGGTAGTTGCTTTTGGGGTGTTCGGGCGGAACATGCCGCTCGTCGCCCCAGAAGAAATGCGTTTGGTTCCAAGGCATTCGCTGGCGATAGGACTCGTCGGGGCTTGCCAGCAAATCGAACACCGGCGCTGGCGCCGGCCCGCCGGAAAGCGCGATCGTGAACGAGCCTCGCTGAGCGACCGCGGCCTCGGCGTGCGAGACAATCTCTTCCGCCGCAGCCCGGCTGAGCGCGTCCTGATCGGCAAAAGTTCGCAGTTCGGCGTCGTTTCGCGGCGCGGCGGTTATGATTTCAGTAGGCATGTTCGATTCCTCCGGATTAGGTCATCGAAAGGTGGGACTCGCAAGCTCGTCCCACCCTACAGGAGTCTGGGTTTGGCAAGCGCTGCCAATCGCGTACTTACTAAACGCGTAGGGTGGACCGAGCGGAGCGAGTTCCACCTGCTGCCGCATTGGCACCTGTCGCGTCGCGCTGGCCGAAAGGTGGGACTCGCAAGCTCGTCCCACCCTACAGGAGCCGCCGGAGTACGCGCCCGATCGGCGAGCTAAAACCTAAAACCACGATTCGGCTGTGCCAATCGCGTACCAAAGCGCCATCGAGTGATGGGGCCGTATTTACTGCGGCGTGGTGGACCGCAGGCGATTCTTGTCGATGATGGCGACCACAATCAGCAAAAAAGCCACCAACCGCAAGACGTACAAATACACGCTATGCTCATCGGCTTTCAATCCGAGCTCGTTGGCACAGCCCAGGGCCACCCGAATGCAGCCCATCACAAAAAACGCCACGCCGAAAATCAAAAACAGCCGATCGCCGGTCGTCCGCCAGAATCGCAAAAAATAGAGGGACGCGATGGCGCACCCCATGGCGATCATGCCCAGCAAGAAATCTTGTGTCGCCGACATAGGTCAATCCGCCTCCCACACCAAGCCATAGACAAGCACCGCGACCGACGCCAGCCCCACCAGCAACCGATACATCGAAAGATCGACGTTCGGAACCACTTCCTTGTCGATGTAGAGCATCACGTTCTCGCCGGCCAGGCCCAAGAAGCAAAGGCTGGCCCAGAACAGCAGCCGCACCCGGCGGCGGCGGAAGCCCGACCAAAGCAGCCAGGAGCAAAACAGGCTGGTGGCCGCGCAGAGCAGATAGATGAAGCCGGCCATCGTTATTCCTCTTTGCGGATGCGGAAGGCGTCGGCGAAGCTTCGCGCCTTGTCGACCGGCTCGGCGTACATCAGCGAGATGACGGCCACGCGCCGCTGCTTGTAAAGATCGGCCAGCCGGGCGACCACGTCGTCGATCCCCTCGACGCGGGGCAGGTAGCGGTAGCGCGGTTCCGGCGATTCGGAGACTTCGAGTAGTCCTTTCGCGTGGAGATCAGCCAACTGTGCCGACATCATCTCGGGAGCGGTATAGAGCGCGCGGCTCACTTCGGCGGCGCTCCAGGCGTGATCGCGGCTGGAACGCAGCAAGAGCAGCATTTCAAGCTGGGCTACCGAGCCGATATTGCCCGTGAGGAAACGCCGGACATCGTCGGGCAGGTCATTCAAAACGGACTCCCGGGTTCTCCACTGCGGCCGGGCGGGCGACCAACGAAAAAGGGTTCAGACGATTTCGTCCTGAACCCTTCCGCCTCCAATGCCCACGACAGGACTTGAACCTGTACGCCATTGCTGGCACTAGACCCTGAATCTAGCGCGTCTGCCAATTCCGCCACGTGGGCTAGTTACCCTTTTATAGGCCGCGGTGGTCTGGGTTTCAAGGCGAAGGCGCGGGCGATTTTCGATTTTAGATTTTGAATTTCGATTGACATGTTGCCGGGGTCGTTTGCAGCGGCGCCCTTAATAGCGGGGCACCGCCGGGTCGATCTCCTGCGACCAACGGTCGATGCCGCCCGCCATGCTCTGCGCTTCGGCAAAACCTTGCTGCCGCAGCCACCGCACCACTTGCAGGCTGCGCCCACCGTGATGGCAATGCACCACCACCTGGCGGTCTCGCTCGGCGGCCAGCTCGCTCTGCCGCGCCTGAATCTCGCTCATCGGCACCAGCCGAGCGCCTTCGATCCGGGCCACCGCGTATTCATCGGCTTCGCGGCAATCGAGCAATAAAAAATCGTCGCGCGCATCGAGCTTCGCCTTGACGGCCTGACACGAGATTTCCAGCGGTGGTTCGGGCATGGTTGAGACCGGGTGAGGACGAATAGTGGCCATTGTACGGCGGAAGGAAGCCAAGTGAAGAGCGACGTGTTTCACTTTCCCCTTTTCAGTTTCTGCGATCGCCGTTTCCTTCCATCAGTGGTTGCCGGTATGCCGCCCACGGCTGACTGGAGCATCACCGCATGATACCATGTCAAGCAGGCCGAGGTTCCAAGTTCCGCGACCCAAGTCCCGCGATTCGTGGCCATGTCCGAACTTGATTCCAACCAGCAACGCGATTTCGCGCTTTCGGTGGTCCGCCGGCTGCGCGAGGCAGGGCATGAGGCCTATTGGGCGGGCGGCTGCGTGCGCGACCGCCTGATGGGGCGCATGCCGAAGGATTACGATGTGGCCACGGGCGCCTTGCCCGAACAGATTCGCGAGCTTTTTGGTCGTCGCCGCACGCTGGAAATCGGCATTGCCTTCGGCGTGGTGGCGGTGATCGGGCCGAAGGAGGCGGGCATTGTCGAGGTGACCACCTTCCGGCACGACGCTCCCTATAGCGACGGCCGCCACCCCGACGCCATTTCGTTCACCACCGCTTCCGAGGACGCGCAGCGCCGCGATTTTACGATCAACGGTTTGTTTTATGATCCGCTCGAGCCCGATGAGTCGCGCCGCGTCAAAGATTTTGTCGGCGGCGTGGATGATTTGCACCGGCGATTGATCCGCGCCATTGGCGATCCGCGGGCGCGGTTCGACGAAGACAAGCTGCGCATGCTGCGCGCCATTCGCTTCGCTGCCACCTTTGACTTCTCTTTAGACCCGGGCACTCGGCAGGCCATGGTCGAGCTGGCCAACACGCTCACGGTGGTCAGTGCCGAGCGAATCGCTCAAGAGATGCGGGCTCTTTTGGTGCACCCGCGGCGCGCCGCGGCGGTCAGGCTGCTGCGCGAGACGCGTTTGCTGCCCGTGGTGCTGCCTGAACTGGCGCCGCTGGCCGATCTGCCCGTCGATAAGGCGGCGCCGCAGGGCGAAAGCCTCTGGGAGCGGACCTTGGCCGTGCTCGAGGCGCTCGATCGGTCGAGTTTCCCGTTGGCCCTGGCGGCCTTGCTGCACGCGGCAGGCTGGCACTCGGGCGAGCCGGCCCACGGCTTCGGCGCGGCGCACGCCGCCGAAGCGGTGCGTCAGGTGAGCGAGCGATGGCGGCTGTCCAACAAAGACGCCGAACGAGCCGCCTGGCTGGCCGAGCACCACCGTGCTTTGATTGCCGCCGAAACCATGCCTTGGCCCCGGCTGCAGCGGCTGTTGATTTGCCCTGGCATCGATGAGTTACTCGACTTGCACGCGGCGATCGCCTCGATTGCCCGGCATGGCACGTCGCACGTTGACTATTGCCGCCGGAAGCTGGCCCTGCCCGAAGCCGAATGGAATCCCCCGCCGCTGTTGAGCGGAGACGATCTGAAGCGGCATGGCATCCCTCCGGGCAAAGCGTACAAGGCACTGCTCGACCGCGTGCGCGACGCGCAGCTCGAGCGACAGGTTTCGACGCTCGACGAGGCGCTGGCGCTGGTCGATCGGCTGCGGCGGGAATTGCCGTTGACCGGCGGCGGAGGCTCTCTATAATCCGCCCCGCGAATCCGAGCGTCGGCGGGCCAGGCCTCGCGCGGCCGGTATCGAGCGCACCGCGTGCGCAAAGTTTCCGGCTTGGGTAAAGAAATTCCGCTGCAATTCCGAAATACCAGTCTTAGGACATGACGACGGCGTGGCTTGGCAGGGCTTCGCGCCGCCGTCGCAGAGCAAATCCCCAAGTCCCCCGTCTTCAGGGAAGAAGACCGAGCCGCACGCGACGAACGGTCGTGTCGCCGGCGCTTCCCTGACAGGCAATATCCCCGAAGGGCGCGTCAGCGATGCATGCCTCTTTAGCAAGGTGGGCGGTCGTCACGTTTTGTCTGGCTGGTTCGGTTGGGTGCGCGGGTTCACGCCCGTCGTGGTGGCCGGGACGGCGGCCTACTTATTCGCAGTCGTCGCAGGCGGCGCCGCAGCTTCCGCCCTACGCGCAACCCAGCGGCGGCTACGGCGATCAAACTGCGAACCAATACCCCGCGCCAGGCTATCCGCCTCAAGGTGGAGCGCCCGCCACGGCCGCCGGCTACAATCAGCCGGGCGCCAACGGCTATAACACCGCCCAAGATCCTTACGGCCAGGCGGGCGCGATGGCCGCCAACCCACAAGCTGGCGGCTATGACGCTTATGGCCAAGCGGGCGGAGCTGCCGCCGATCCGTATGCGGCCAGCAATCCGTATGCTGCCGGCGCGCCCGCCGGGCAAGGCTATGCAGATTATCAAGGCGGACAAGCGGGCTATGCGGGTCAGAACTATGCCGGCCAACCGTCCAACGGCGGTCAGCAGGGCTATGCGGCCCAGCAGCCCTACGCCGGACAAGGCGGCGCCTATCAGCAGCCGGCGAACAACCCGTATGGCGGCGCGGGCGGCGCCGCCAACTATACGGTCGATTCACGGGCGGGCGGCGGCTATAGCGCCGACTCTCCCTATGGCACCGGCGGCAATTACGGCGCCGCCGACGCCGGCCAATACAACCAGGCAGGCCAAGCCGCAGGTCAGGGCGCCGGCTGGGGCGGCGGGGCGCAAGGAGCGGGCGCGGCTGCGCCCGACGCGAATTATCAGCAGCCCGCCAACGGCGGCTATAACAGCCAACCCGCCGCCTCGCCCTATCAAGGTTCGAGCAATCCCTATGGCGACGCCAACGTAGCGCAACAAGATCCACACTATCGTCCGGGCAGCACCAGCGACTATTCGCCGTCGAGCGGCGCGGCGGGTGGCGGCGCCGTGGCGGCTAACGGCTGGGGCCAAGCGGGTTCCGCGGCGAGCGGAGCGGCTTACTCGCAAGCGCAATATCCAAGCACTGGCATGGGTGCCGCAAGCGGCGCCGCTCCGGCAGCGACCGATCGCTACGGCCGCACCACGAGCACGCTCAACCCCGACGTGAATTCGCCGACGGTGCGCTAGCCACGTGATCTCTGTCTGGGCTAATGGAACGTTGTGCCCTCGTCCGGAAACCTGGCCGCTCGCACGTCATCGCGGTATCTGTCGACGGCCTCGCAAATCGTCTCACGCAGATTCGCATACGTCTTGACGAACCGCGGCACGTGCCCCTCGGTCAGCCCGAGCATGTCGTGACTGACAAGCACCTGCCCATCGCAGCCCGCGCCCGCACCGATGCCAATGGTGGGCACGGGCACCGCGGCGGTGATGTCGGTCGCCAGATCGGCGGGAATGCACTCCAGCACGATCGCAAAAGCTCCCGCGTCAGCAGCGGCACGCGCGTCGAACAGTAGCCTTTCTCGTTCGCGCTGCACTTTGTATCCACCGAGGACGTGCACGCTTTGAGGCCGCAGGCCGCAGTGGGCCATCACCGGAATTCCCGCCGCCACCAGGGCCGCGATCACCCCGGCTTGCTCCGCGCCGCCTTCGAGCTTGACGGCCTGGCAGCGTGTTTCTTTGAGAATTCTGCCGGCGCTGGCCACGGCTTCATGGGTCCCGAGATGCCCGGCGGGAAACGGCATATCGACCACCACCAAGGCGTGCCGCACGGCGCGGCCGACCATTTCGGCATGGTAGATGATTTCGTCCAGGGTGACGGGCAGCGTGGTGGAATGCCCTTGCACGACCATCGAGATGCTATCGCCGACCAAGATGCCCTCGATGCCCGTCGAATCGAGTAAGCTCGCCAGGGCATAGTCGTAGGCGGTGAGCATGCTGATTTTATGCCCGGCGGCCTTGAAGCCCACGAATTTGGGCACGGTAATCGGCTGCCGCGAGGCGGTGTTGGAATCTGAGGTCGGATAAGACATGCCGTCGAAAGACTCATTGAATGATGTTCATCGACCGCCGCCGGTGGCTGGGGCCTAGGCGACGCCCCGACAGTCTTTTGCCTTCCACTTCGGCCGATCGCTCTAGGTGTACCTTACCCGCCCCAGCTATACTCCGCAAACGTACTCCAGAGAGCCGATGGCAAATGCGAGGGAACGCGCCATGCTTGGCCAGCGACCAGATGCTGATCTTGTTTGCCACTCAAAACGCCTGCCGGCGCTGTGTCTGGCGATCGCTGTCGTCCTGGTAGCGATCCGTTCCCATGCCGCCGACGCCCCTCAGCGGCGCTTGCCTGCCTACCTGCGGCCGATGCAGGAAGACGCAGAACTAACCGACGTAACTTTTGCCGATGCGCAACGCGGCTGGGCAGTGGGCGACCGCGGCGCGATTTGGAACACGATTGACGGCGGCCAGCACTGGCGCTTGCAACCCAGCGGAGTCGCCTGCCGCTTGACGAGTGTTCAATTTCTCGATGCGGAAAACGGCTGGGCGGCCGGCGGACGATTTCATCCCTATACACACACCAGCCGCGGCGTGTTGCTGCGCACCCGCGATGGCGGACGAAGTTGGGCCCAAGACAAGGGATTGATGTTGCCCGGCCTGAGACAGATCAAGTTTTTCACGGGTTCCAGCGGTTGGGCCTATGGCGAAGCGTCGGCTCTTTTTCCGAGCGCCGTATTCGCTACGGAAAATGGGGCACGCACCTGGGGTCCTTTAGCGGGCGTCAGCAGCCCGGGTTGGCGGGCCGGCGATTTTATCGACGGCCACACCGGCGCGCTGGCCGATCATTTTGGCAAATTGGCAACGGTGCGTCGGCACGGATTGCAGGCCGCGCGCACGCCGCCGACGGGCCTTCGCCGGCTGAACCGCATGAAGCTGGTTGGCCCAACCCAAGGCTGGTTGGTCGGCGATGGCGGACTCGTGCTGGCCACCTCCGATCTGGGTGTGAGCTGGCAGTTGCCCGAAGGCGACGTGGCGGGCGTGGCCAGCGCCGATTTTGACTGGCACGCGCTCGCTGTGCGCGGCGAGCGCGTGTGGATCGCCGGCGCGCCAGGCACAAAGGTGCTGACCAGTGAAGACAACGGCCGCACCTGGCAAGCTTTTGCCACCGGTCAGCACTTGCCGATCCACGCCATTTCGTTTGTCGATAATCTGCACGGTTGGGCCGTCGGAGCGCTGGGCGCGATTCTCTCAACCCACGATGGTGGACGCTCCTGGCAGCGGCAGCGCACCGGCGGCACACGGGCGGCCTTGCTGGCCATCTACAGCCAGCCAAAATCAGTTCCGCTGGAAGCGCTGGCCAGGCTCTCGGCCAACGATGGCTATTTGGCGGCGGTCGAGATCATTCATCGGCCCGACGAGCAGCCGGGTGACAGCAATCTGCAAACGCTTTGCGAGCGCGCCCGCGCGGCCATGATCGACGCCGGCGCCAGTGCCGCGCAAACGGCCTGGCAATTTCCGCTGCCGCCGACCGACGCCGCGCCCAGCGTGGAGCGGATGATCGAGGCCTGGGACCGAGCTAACGACGGCAAGGGCCTCGAGCGGCTTAAAGCACACTTGGTGCGGCAAATCCGCTGTTGGCGGCCCGACCTCGTCGTGACCCACGCCGCCAGTCCCCACGGAGATGATCCGCTGGGGCATGTGATCAACCAAATCGTACTTGAGTGCGTCGAGCAAGCCGCAGACGCCACCTGCTACCCCGAACTCGCTGAGATGGGGCTTGAACCGTGGCGAGTGCGCAAAGTGCTGGGCAGCCTGCCCGCCGGCCAACTGGGCGATGTCAATCTGACCACGGCTCAACTGGCCTCGCGGCTGGGCTACTCGCTGGCCGATCATGTCGCCGGGCCGCGCGGCTTGATCGCCGACCGCTACCAAGCCTCGCCCGTGAACCTCGGTTTCCGACGCTATGTCGATAAGCTGCCCCAACGGGCGGGCGAGCATGACTTTTTCAGCGGCATCGTGCTTCACCCCGGCGGAGAAGCGCGGCGGATGCTCGCCGAATTCTCATCGCAAGGCGTCGACGTCATGCGGCGGATCGCTCAGAAGCATCGCAATATGCAAGCCGTCATCACGCGCTCCGAACAGAGCGATTTCGATGCCTCGCGCTTTTTGGCACAGGTTGGCGATCTCACTTCCGGTTTGGACGACGCTACCTCCGGCAACGTGGTCTATCAACTCGCTGAGAGTTTTCGCCATGCGGGGCGCTGGCCGCTGGCGGCGGAAACCTTCGGCGTGCTTGCCGATCGCTATCCCGATCATCCGCTGACCGAGGCCGCGCTGGTCTGGCTAGTCCGTTATTGGTCGAGCGGCGAGGCGGCCTGGCGCGTCGCGCGGGCCTCACGAGTAAAGGGCCAGCGAACCGCCGCCGCCCAGTTGGCCGGGCAAGTGTCGCTGGTTCCTGCCACCGGCACGCTCGGGCAGGTCTTGCCCGCCAACGGGCAGGCCGAGGGCGGTCGGCCGGTGGGCCACGGCCACGTCTTCACACTCGATAACACGCTCGAACACAATTGGCCCGAGCGGGCGTCTGCGCTGGGCAAAGTGCTCGAGCAACGCAGCCCGGCAACCTTCGCCGAGCCGACAGTGCGTTTTCCGTTGGCCGCGGCCCATCGCAAGCAAGGCCTGCCGCGCCAGGCCGAACGCTATTATTTGGAGACAGCGCGGTCTCGCGGCAAAGACGCCTGGTGGGCGTGCGCCGCCGGCGAACGCTGGCTCAACGATCCGCAAGACCTGCCGCCCAAGGCGATCTTGCGCGCGGCGAGCGGGCCGAAGCCGCGACTCGATGGCGCGCTTACCGACGACCTCTGGAAGCACGCTCACCGCGTGGCGTTGCACGCCCAGGCCGTCGGCAATGCCGAAGGCGAACCGGCGGCGTCTGCGCTGATTGGCTACGACAGCGAATTCTTGTATCTGGCCGCCGAATGCCAGAAGGCGCCGAGCGAAAATTACGCTCACGCCGATGCTCCTCGTCCGCGCGATGCCGATTTGTCGGCGCAAGACCGAGTGGACTTTTACATCGATCTCGATCGCGACTGGTCTACCTATTTCCGGCTCTCGATCGACCATCGCGGCTGGACCGCCGACGCCTGCTGGGACGACGCCTCTTGGAACCCAACGTGGTTTGTAGCCGCCGGCGACCACGACGACACTTGGACCATTGAGGCGGCGATTCCGTTGGACGAATTGACCGGCGAGCCACCCCGCCCCAAATACGTGTGGGCCATCGGCATTCAGCGCGCTCTGCCCGGCGGCGGATTGCAATCGTGGACCACACCTGCCGCCGCCTTCGTCATGCCCGAGGGCTTTGGGTACTTGATCTTCGAGTAACCCCCGCTAATCTGTAGGCAACGCCCTCTGTGGCGCTGCGTGAACTGCCGTTGGACGTCGCGCATCGCTGCCGCTCTGTAGGGAACGGACTCCGTGCCGTTCCGCAGGGGACTCTTGCTTTAACTGCTCAAGGACGACGAATGGGTTATCTGATTGGCACGGACGAAGCCGGCTACGCTCCCAATCTGGGGCCGCTGGTGATCTCGGCCACGGTCTGGTCAGTGCCGGGCGATCCCCAGGACGTCGACCTCTATAAGCTGCTGCGCAAGGCGGTGGCTCGCGCGCCCGCGGTGCGCAAACCACAATCAAAAGTCGCCGTGGCCGCCGGGCGGTCCAGCGAAGAGCGGCGGTCGCCCAGCCGGCGTCAGCCGAGCCGGCTGGTATTGGCCGATTCCAAAGTGCTGTATAAACCGCCCGGCGGTCTGGCAGAGCTGGAGCTTGGCGTGCTGGCCGCGCTCTCGCTGGCCGGAGCGAGTCCGCAGTCTTGGCGCGAGGTTTGGCGGCATCTCGCCCCAGACGCCGCTCATACGCTCGATGAGCAGCCCTGGCACGTCGACTTCGAACGCCCCTTGCCGCTGGCGGCCGATCGGCCCCGCGTCGATCGTCTGGCCGCTCGCTTGCAGGCCGAAGCCGAACAGACGGGCGTGCGGTTGCTGGCCGTGCGCAGCCGAGCGGTCTTTCCGGATCGTTGGAACGACCTGACCGATCAACACAACAAAAGCACCGCGCTTTCGATGCTCACGCTGGAGCTGCTCTCCGAAGTGCTCACCGCGCTGGGCGACGAGCCGGTGGCGGTGATCTGCGATAAGCACGGCGGGCGGAACTTTTATCAACCGCTGTTGCAGCGGCACGTCACCGAGCACCTTGTGGAAGTCTACGGCGAAGGCCCGAAGGAAAGCATCTATCGCTGGGGACCCTCGAGCCGCCGCACCGAAGTCGTGTTTCGCGTGAACGCCGAGCGATACCTGCCGTGCGCCTTGGCCTCGATGGCTTCAAAATATCTGCGCGAACTGGCGATGCTGGCCTTCAATGACTACTGGCGGCGGCATCTGCCCGAGCTGCGCCCCACCGCGGGTTACCCGCTGGACGCCGGCCGCTTCAAATCGGACATCGCCGCCACACAACAAACGCTGAAGATCTCCGATCGTTTGCTCTGGCGCAACCGATGAACCCCTTGCGTGCGCGCCGGTTCGGTTGTTCTACACGCTTGTCGCGCGGTGTAAAAGCTCGCACAGCTCCTGGTGCAGGTTGGTTGTGGCGGCGGCGATGAACTGGGGCCTGGCAAGGTCAAGTGGGCCGCCGTCGTAGCTTGTGATGACGCCCCCGGCCTCGGAAACCAGCAGCGCGCCGGCGGCGATGTCCCAGGTCTTCGTTGAGGTGGACCAATAAGCGTCGAAGCGGCCCGCCGCCACGTAGCAGAGATTCAGGGCCGAAGATCCCATCCGCCGCGTTCCCTGGGCGCGGGTGGTGACCTCGATAAAATCGGCGACTTCGCGGTCGTTTCGCTGCACCCGCGCCGGAAAGCTGGCCGCGACCAGCGCCTGTGAAAGGCTGCTCGCCGTGCTGGCTTTCAGCGGTCGGCCATTGAGCCACGCCCCCTGCCCGAGTGCGGCGGAAAAGCATTCACGATTGACCGGATCGAACACGGTTCCCGCCAGCAAACGGCCCCGCTGTTCCAGGGCGATCGAAACCGCATAGTTCGGTACGCCGTGGACGTAGTTCATGGTGCCATCGAGCGGATCGACAATCCAACGCAGGCCATCTTCTTGGCTAGGAATCTGGGCATTTTGCTCTTCGGCCAGAAACCCATGCTTAGGGAAAACCCCCAAGAGCCGCTCGCGAATGGTTTCTTGGGCGGCCAGGTCGGCCTCGGTAACGAGGTCGGAAGGGCCTTTTTCTCGGGCCGAAAACCGCCCGGCCCAGTCGAGCAGCACCTCGCCAGCGGCACGTGCCGCCTGTTCGCAAACTGTTTTATAGCCGTCAATTGCGTCCACATTTTCCTCCCGAGCTTGGTTTCGCCGGTGATTATAGATGGCCGCCGTCGTGATCTTCAACCCGCCGGCCGAACCCGACCGCAGAGGGTTAAACGCAGGCGGCAATAATGACGAAAACGAAAGGAATCGGAGGCACGTGCCGCCAGCAAGGGTGCCGCGATTATTTTTGTGAAAAAAAGCTGGACATGGCTTCGCTTCCTGGTATCATCAAGGGCAGTGAACGAGAGGTTGAGTGCTGAGTGGTGGTTTGACTCATTCATTTATCCCTAGGAACTCCTAGTTATCTCGCTTGGCCTCTTCTCTGTTCCGGCCCCGCCGACTCGCCTTACCGTGAGCGGCGGGGTTTTTTTGTTGGCGGGGTTTTTTTGTTGGTGAGGCTTTGTTTGGTGAGGCGATGTGCGGCGGCGGGTGACGGATGCAAACCTCGGCTGAATGGAATCTCGACGCAAGCCGCGCGGCGTTAAGGCTTGGCTCGTTCTCCGCCAGCGTCAACCTTTCCGCTCCGCAGCGCGGCGTGCATCAGGTGAAGTTGGCGGCCCAGCCGCTGGAATGCGAAGCGCTCGGCGTGAAGCTGGAATCTGCCGGCCAGGGCGCCCCGCCGGCGTTGATCGATGCCTATCCGCGCGGCGGCGATCTGGTTGCCGCTTATGCCCAAGGACCCTCGTCGTTGGTGAGCACACAGATTTATTGGCGCGCCGCGCTGCTGGAGTTCGATGGCGAGAGCTGTCCCACGATCGACTTGCAGGTCTCGGTGCAAACCAGTTTGCTCGAAAGCCGCCCCGCGCTGAGCACCCGCAGTTGTATACCGGCGTGCGAGGTGGTCAGCGCCGCGCTCGGATCGCCGGTTCAAGCGCGCTCGCGTGAACCTGGCGCACACTGCCTTGTCTTTCGGCCATCGGCATGGAACGAGAGCTATGTCGAGATGGTTCATCCCTCGGATGCTGAGGCGAGCGAAGCTGCCGCGAAGGCGTCGACCATGGAAATCTCGCATCGGTTGTTCGAGCATGAGTTGGAGAAAGGGGTGATCCTGCGTGCACGAGTGCGCGGGATGTTTGTGCCTCGCAGGGGCGACACCGAGCTGGCCTTGGCCGCCTGGCGGCAGTTTGTGGCTCAACCTCCGCCGCTGACAACGTAGTCTGATTGCTCGCATTGACTTCAGCCACCACACCTCCGGCCGTCTCCGACTTGCCGCGCATCGAGCAGCAGCCGCCTCGCCCGATCCGCGCCGTTCTCCGCTTGGCGCTGCCGGTATTGGGTGAGCAACTGCTGATCATGTTGGTTGGCTTTTCCGATACCTTGCTGACGGGCCGCTATCTCAGCCCCGCGCACCTGGCGGCCATCGGGCAGATGGCCTATGTGATGTGGCTCCTCAATAATTTGTATGTGGCCATCGACACCGGTGCGTTGGCGCTCGTGGCCCGGCGAATTGGCGCGGGCGATCGTCGGGGGGCACGCCTGGCCACCAATCAGGCATTTGTTTTAGGCATGGTGTTGGCCGGGGCCATGACCGCGCTGGGTCTGGTGTTTGTCGGACCGCTGGTGAATCTGATGGGGCTGGATGCGGAGCCCTCGGCGCTGGCCACTCGTTATCTGCGCATTTTGCTGCCGGCGCTGCCGGCCATGATGCTGCTCTCGGTTGGCAATGCGTGCCTGCGCGGAGCCGGCGACACCGTGCCCGGCCTGCTGTGCATGGGGCTGATGAACGTGGTGAACCTCGCGTTAAGCTGGTCGCTGGTGCGCGGCTGGGGACCGTTGCCGGCGCTGGGCTGGGACGGCGTGGCCATCGGCGCCGCGGCGGGCTACGGCGTCGGCGGTGTTTCGATGGCACTGTTGCTCTTCGCGGGCCGATCGGGGCTGCACCTGCGCGCGCGGTGGATGCGGCCCGATCCTAAGATCTTGCGCCGCATTCTCGAGGTCGGCCTGCCGGCCACGCTCGATGTAATGACGATTCTTGGCTGCCAATTCTGGTTTAAATGGATTGTCAACCAGCTTGGTTCGCTGGCCGCCGCGGCCCACGGTGTGGCCATCAGCATCGAGTCGCTGGGCTACCTGCCGGGTACGGCGTTCCAGGTGGCGGCCTCGAGCTTGGCTGGGCAGCACTTAGGGGCCGGCGATCGCCGCTTGGCGCGCCACAGCGTGCTGCTCTCGTGCGCGGCGGGCTGCGCCGTGATGACAACCGCCGGAGTTGTTTTCTTCACGCTCGCGGGGCCGCTAGCTCGATTGTTTGTTTCCGCCGACGAAGCGGCGATTGCCGCCCAAACGGCTACGCTGCTGCGAATTATCGCGGTGGCGATGCCCGCCTTGGCGATCCACATGGTACTCACCGGCGCGCTGCGCGGCTCGGGCGACACGCGCTGGCCGCTGCTGTTCAGCCTGTTGGGCATGCTAGGGGTGCGCATTCCGGCGGCGTTTTTGTTGACGCAGACCTTCGGCTGGGGCGTGGCGGGCGCCTGGTATGCCATGGCTGCCGATCTCTACCTGCGCTGCCTGCTAGTCATTTTCCGTTTCGCTCACGGCGGCTGGCAGCGCGTGGGGGTCTAATGATGTTCAATGCCCGCGTCTGGCAGTATCATGACCAGCATGGATGCTACTGCCACCAGCGAATTGCTGTTCGACGTCTCCGGGGGTGTTGCCCGGCTGGCGCTCAACCGGCCCGAAAAACGCAACGCCCTGAGTGAAGCGCTCTTGGAACAACTCGCCGCGGTCCTGGCTCGCATTGCCAGCGATGCCGCGGTGCGCGTAGTGGTGCTCTCTGCAACTGGGCCCGCCTTTTGCGCGGGCCACGATCTGACCGAAATGATTGGCCGCTCACAGGCCGATTACCAAGAAATCTTCTCGCGGTGCAGCGGAGTCATGCAGCAACTTCGCTTTTTGCCGCAGCCGGTCATCGCGCGCGTTCATGGCGCCGCCACCGCCGCCGGCTGCCAATTGGTGGCCGCCTGCGATCTGGTCGTGGCTGCCGACCATGCCACGTTTGCCACGCCGGGCGTCAAGATCGGGCTGTTTTGCACCACGCCGATGGTGCCGCTGGTCCGCGCCATTCCCGCTAAGCCCGCCATGGAGATGCTCCTTACCGGGGCCCCGATCTCCGCGGCACGGGCGTATGAATTGGGATTAGTGAACCGCGTTGTACCGCCGGAGCAGCTTGATACCGCCATCGATGAGCTTGTCAATGCCATGTTGTCGGCCAGCCCCTTGGTGATACGTTTGGGCAAGGCGGCGTTTTACGATCAGCTTTCGCTCGACGAGGCGACCGCCTACGACCGGGCCACCGACGTGATCACCGATAACGCCGCCCGTCCGGTGGCGCAAGAGGGCATGACCGCCTTCTTAGAAAAGCGGCTGCCGATTTGGCCGGGATGAGACAGCGATGTGCTGATCTTTCCGAGCTAAACCACTTTATTTTTCGTTGGCTTCCTGAAAATGCTGGTCCGCAAAATCCCAAAACACTTCCCAGTCTTGGCGAGTCATCGAGTGCTTGCCGGGGCGGATGAAATAGCCCAAGCGATCGCCGACCAACCGGCCCGGCTCGGGCATGCGTTCAACACCCTGGCCCCCAACACCCAACAAGCGATAGACCGGCTCGGCCGCCCGCAGCACCGCGAACTGGCCGGCGGGGTTGGCCCATTGGTCTTCCACCGCATTGGCAAACAACACGGGCCGCGGCGCCACCAAAGCCACCAAGGAATGTTGATCGAACGGCAGCCGCTCGACTTGTTCATTGAATTCTTTGAACGTGTCGCAGAACCAATGCGGGAAATGATCGTTGATTTGCCGGACCGACTCGCCCACCGTGGAGCGGCTGGGGGCCGTGCCGCCGCAGCCGGCTTGCAGCGGAATGGCCAGCGCGATGCGCTCGTCCATCGCCGCGGCTAACAAGGCCGTCTTGCCCAGGCGCGAATGCCCGACCACGGCGATGCGCCGCGGGTCGATCGCCTCATCGGTCACCAGATAATCGACCGCGCGAGAGATACCCCAGGCCCAGGCCGCGATGGTGCCCCACGAATGCGGTCCCGGTTTCGTTTGCCCCGCCGGCAGATAGTGCGGATGTACGCCGTCGCTGAAGTCGGGCTTGTCGGGATCGACATCGCCGCAATAGAAGGTGGCCACGGCATAGCCGCGGTCGATCGAGCCTTCCAAATTCCAGACGCCAATTTCCTTGCCACGTCCGGCGTCGGTCGCCCGATGGTCGACGGCGCCCGGCGTGCCGTTGGGCATCCAGACCGCCGGCAGCGCCACCGTGGGATCGTCGACCAGCGTATGGTTGCCGTGGAAGTTCAGGCCGACAAACGCCGGTGCGGGACGCTTGCGCCCGTTCGGAACGATCAGCAGCAAGTGAATCTCAGGGGCGCCCTTCGGATCGAAAGAAATGGTCACTTCTTTTTTGGTAGCCTTGCCGCCGAAATAGGCGTCGTCGGTCCGCTCGATGCGGCTTTGAACGCCGTGGGGCGCGGGCGGCGCCGCGCCGTACATATAGAACTCAACTAGCCCTTTCAACTCCGGCCGACGCTCATCGCGCCACTGCTCAGTGGTATCCACTCGCCGGCCGTCGAACATCCGCAGCGGATCGGGCAGATTCGCGTGCGGCGAAAGTTGGCTGACCGGCGGAAATTCATGTTCGGCGGCGTGAAGCGCGCGGCGGGCACTGCCCAAGCTTGCGATGACCAGCATGATGGTTGCGAGGCGGTTCATGACAGAGGTTGCGTTGGAATCGGAAGCGAAGAATACCGGTGGAAGATTCGGCTGACCCATGCTTCGGCTGACCCATTGTAATGCGCCGCTCACGCGAACACACCGGGGCGCGGGCGATTGAAAAAAATGCCGCCGCGCGGTCTATTGCTAGTTTGCGCTCGACCGACCCCGCTGGCCGACCCATGTTTCGTCCTGTTGAATCGAATCCCCGCTTCCCCCAAATCGAAACCGAGGTCATCCAATTCTGGAGCGAGCGGCGGATTTACGAAAAATCGCTCGAGCGCCGCAGTCACGCGCCGCCCTTTGTGTTTTACGAGGGTCCGCCCACGGCCAACGGCATGCCCCACCCCGGCCACTGCCTGACGCGGGCCATCAAAGACTTGTTCCCGCGCTACCGCACCATGCGCGGCTATCGCTGCGAGCGCAAGGCGGGCTGGGACACCCACGGCCTGCCCGTCGAGGTCGAAGTCTGCAAAGAGCTGGGCATTCACTCCAAGGAAGAGATCGAGGCGTTCGGCGTCGAACCGTTCATCATCAAATGCCAGGAGAGCGTCTGGCGCTACATGCAGCAGTGGGAGCGGCTCACCGAACGCATCGGCTTTTGGATCCGGCTCGATGAAGCGTACGTCACCTATCATCAGAGCTATGTGGAAAGCGTTTGGTGGTCGCTCAAAAACCTGTTCGACCGCGGGCTGCTCTATCAAGGCCACAAGATCGTCTGGTGGTGGGCGCAGGGCGGCACGGCGCTCAGTTCGGGCGAAGTCGGCCAAGGCTATCGCGAGGTCGCCGATCCGAGCGTCTACGTCCGATTTCCGTTGGTCGATCTGCCCGGCACGTCGCTGTTGGTCTGGACGACCACGCCCTGGACGTTGCCGAGCAACCAGTTCGCGGCGGTCCATCCCGATCTGGAATACTCGGTCGTCCTCGACGAACACGACGGCCAGTCCGAGCGGCTGGTGATCGCCTCGGCGTTGGTTGAAACGATCTCCGCCAAGGTGGGCCGCCCGTTGATCGTCGAATCGACGCTCGCCGGGCGCGGCCTGGTCGGGCGGCGCTATCTGCCCCCGTTTGATTACTACTACCAATCGCTGGGCGAAGTCGAGGGCCAATTGACCGCCGGCGGCTGGCAACACATCGCCTGGCGCGTCGTGCCGGCTGAGTTTGTGACGGTCGATAGCGGCACCGGCGTGGTCCACCAGGCCCCGGCCTTTGGCGAAGTCGATTTTGAAGTGCTCACGCGCGAAGCGGCCCGGTTCGCCGCTGGCCGCGGCCCGGAGCTGATCTGCGCGGTCGCACCCGATGGCAAGTTCACCGCCGAGGCGCCCGACTACGCGGGCCGCTGGGTCAAGGATGCCGACAAAGACCTCGCCCGCGAGCTGCGCCGCCGCGGATTGCTCTATCATCAAGAACAATATCTGCACGAATATCCCTTTTGCTGGCGGGCCGACGAAGATCCGCTGATTCAATATCCGCGGCGAAGCTGGTTCATTCGCACCAGCCGGTTCAAAGACCAGATGCTGGCCAACAACGCCCGCATCAACTGGCTGCCCGAACACATCCGCGACGGCCGCTTTGGCAATTTTCTGGAAACGAACGTCGATTGGGCGCTTTCGCGCGAGCGCTATTGGGGCACGCCGCTGCCCATTTGGGTCTGCGAACAGACCGGCTACATGGAAGCGGTGGCCAGCTACGACGAGTTGCTGGCCAAGCCGGGCGTGTCGGGCGCCGAAGCCTGGCAGGCCGCCAAGGCCGCGAAGCCCGACTTGCCCGACGATCTGAAAGTTCACAAACCGTACATCGACGCCGTCACCTACGACTCGCCGCGAGCGCAGGGCAAGCGCATGCGGCGCGTGAGCGAAGTGATCGACTGTTGGTACGACTCGGGGGCGATGCCGTTTGCCCAGTGGGGATATCCGCATCAGGGCCGCGACCGATTTGCCGCTCAGTTCCCCGCCGATTTCATCAGCGAGGCGCTCGATCAGACCCGCGGCTGGTTTTACAGCCAACTGGCCATCAGCACCCTGCTGTTTGGCGACCCTCAGAGCGAGGACGCCGCCGCGCCCAAGCGCGAGTATCCGCATCCCTTTCGCAACTGCATCGTGCTGGGGCTGATGCTCGGCGAAGACGGGCAGAAGATGTCGAAGCAGAAGCGAAACTACCGCGAGCCGCAAGAGATCTTTGATCGCTATGGCGCCGATGCTTTGCGCTGGTACTTCTTCGCCAACCAGGCGCCCTGGACGTCGATTCGGTACAACGAGCAGGCCATCAAAGACAGCATTCCCGAGTTTCTGCTGCGGCTGTGGAACGTTTACAGCTTTTTTATCATCTATGCCAAGATTGATGGCTTCGATCCGGCAAGCTTGCTTTCGGGCGACGCCGGTCAGCTCGATGCGGCGTCGCTGGCGCGCGGCAAAGGCTATCGGCCGATCGCCGATCGGAGCGAACTCGATCGTTGGGTGCTGGGCGAATTGAACAGCGCCTGCCTGGCGGTGACCGAGCGAATGGACGCCTACGACAACTTCGCCGCCTGCGGGCGGATCACCGCGTTCGTCGATGCCTTGAGCAACTGGTACGTGCGCCGCAGCCGCGATCGCTTCTGGACCGGCGAGCAATCGGCCGACAAGCACGACGCCTATTGGACGCTGTATGAATGCCTGCTCACCACCGCGCGGCTGATTGCGCCGTTTGTGCCGTTCGTGGCCGAGGCGCTCTGGCAAAACCTGGCGGTGGCCGCCATCGACGGTCGCTGTCTGGAGAGCGTTCATCTGGGCGATTTTCCCACCGGCGACCGCGCGGCGCTTGACGAACCGCTCTCGGAACAAATGAACCTGGTGCGCGAGATCGTCTCGCTGGGCCGCAGCGCTCGCATGGGCGCCAAGCTCAAGGTCCGCCAGCCGTTGGCCAAGGTCGAAGTGGTGTTGGTTCATGCGCGGCATCAGGCGTGGTTGGAGGCTCACGCAGGATTGATCCGTGAAGAGCTGAACGTCAAGCAAGTCGAGTTTATTCCTCGGGCCGATCAGTACATTACTTACACGGTGTTGCCCGATCTGAAGCGGTTGGGTCCGCGGTTGGGCAAACGCCTGCCGGCGCTCAAGCAAGCCCTTGCGGCGGCCGACGCGGCGGCACTCTTGGCGCGCCTGGATGCCGATGGCACGGTCGTCGTCGATTTGCCAGACGGTTCGGTAACGCTCGATTCGCAAGACATTCAGGTGCGCTTGCAGGCCAAGCCCGGCTGGGCGGCGGCACAGGGCGCCTTGGCGGTGGTTGTGGTCTCGACCGAATTGACCGAAGACCTGTTGATTGAAGGCGTGGCCCGCGAACTGATTCACGCCATTCAAAACCGCCGCAAAGATCTCGGTTGCCAATATACCGACCGAATCGCCGTGGGCGTGGTCACCGACTCGCCGCAAGTGCAGCGGGCGATCGCCCAGTTCAGCGACGATATCCGCGCCGAAACGCTGGCCGTCGAACTATCGTGCGCAGAAACCGCGGGCGTTGAACCGCTGGAAGTCGATTTAGGCGGGCATCCGGTGAAGCTCTTTGTGAAGGTGGTCACGCGCGGCGGTGGATAAACTGACTAGCGAGGATAAAAGTTATCCATGCCGGTGCCGCGCGGCGGCTCGGGCATACCGGGCGGCGGATCCAAATTCGGCTGGCCGAAAGCCGGCCGAGCGAAGAACGGAAACCGCCGCGGGGCCGGCGGGCCGTCGCCCGAGCCAGACGAGGCCTTTGGCGTCTCGGCTCCGGCACGCGGCGCGGCCCAACGCGACCAAAACGGACGCCGTGGCTTCGCGCCCGGAGCATCGCCCACGATCCATTCACCCGGCGCTGCCGCGCCCGCGGCATCGCCAGGCGCCATCGAAGCGCTTGTCGCGCCCTGCGGTACGTAACGCGATCGAACGGCTGGCGGACCGCTGAAGTTCGGCGTTGCGGGCGGACCGCCATACTGCGGCGCTTGCCGGCGATACTGCGCTGGATACTGCCAGGCTCCGGGCCGAGCGCCCTGCGACGGCAGCATCGGCGGTTGGCCTGGCGGCATCGTCGCCGGATCGGGAATCGGCAGCAGCGACCGACCGGGCGCCGCGGCCCGCGCGGGCGGCGCAGCCTGTGCGGGCGACGGGCCAAAGTTGCCACTCGCGGGCGTAGCCATGTGGGGCCCCGCCGGCGTCAAGGCCGGTCCGGGAGTCTCGTGCCACACCACTTGTTCATCACCGGAGCTGGCGTCCTGTCCCGCGATCGCGGTCGCCGGTTGACTGCGATCAATCGGATGGGTGTACGAAACCAGTTGTCCTTCTTGGCGCACGCGCTCCACCAGCGAATCGAGTTCGGGCACGTGCGTCCAACGTTTGATCGATTGATAGCCATCGATGCGAGTTGCCAATTCGACGCCCACCGCCGGCCGTGGTGGACTCACGAAAAATCCGCCTTGCGACAAACCGCCGATCGCCCGATCGAGATCCACGCGCGGCAGATCCATCGACCAGGCCTCGTAGACGGTGTCGCTCATGGGCAGGCCGGGCACCAGTTCGCGGGCCGCATCGGCAAAGCCCTCGGTCCATTGCCGCCAGACCGGTTTGCGGCGCTGGTTGGCGGGGCGAGGCGCGCGGGTCTCGATGACCACTTCGGCCAACGCATACCCCGGTTTGCCTTCAGGGTGCGGATATTCGATGGTCAGCCGGGCCACTGAGTGGTTGGCGTAAGGGCTGCTGGGAATCTGCTGCTGCCGGATCCGCCGGCCCGCGATGCGCGACACCATCAGCGGCTCGCTGAGCTGCCCGGTGTCGACGCGATAGTTCAGGTTGACTTTGGAATACATGCCGGCGACCGAGTCGATGCGCACCGTGCGCGGCTGAATGGTCGTACAGCCGGCCGAGGCCAAGGCCGCCGCCAAACTCAGTCGCGCGATAAGCCGCTTCACCGGTAGTCCTCGCGAATCGGACAAAAAGCATCCAACGCTCGGACCGGGCGGTCGCCGGCAATCACCTTGTGCCTGACTCCCCCCGGAATCCGCCACATGCCACCTGGGCCAATCACTCGCGATTCGCCCCCGATGATAAACTCGGCCTCGCCCTCCAACATCAAGCCCATTTGCTCGTGGGGATGGCTGTGCTCTTCGACCACGGCGTGCGGGGCGAACTCAACCAGCGACAACATCATCGAGTTGCCGCTGGTCGTGTAAATGTCGACCCCCGGAAAAATCGTGTGGTGTGAGCAATCTTTCTTATCGACATAGAATCCGAACATCTTGAAGCATCCCTTTAATGAGAAGATTGGGTAAGGAGCCGACAAACGCACACGCCGATTCTACCGCCGGAAAAAACGCCCGCTTGCTTGCGGAGAACAAGGCCCACGTTCGCGGCTCCTGTCTCGCAACCATATCGCAAGCATCGTCTTGCGCGGCCGCCCCAAACGATCGACGTTCGCTGATGCAAGCGCATTGGAACGATTCCGCTTCGAGCCGTCGATGACTGTTTGCGTATTCAGACATGCCCGAATGCAG
The DNA here is from genome assembly GCA_025927475.1 of Pirellulales bacterium. GTDB lineage: Bacteria > Planctomycetota > Planctomycetia > Pirellulales > JAICIG01 > JAICLL01. Next base: position 9,223 of record JAICLL010000048.1, on the reverse strand, counting down.
ATGGATGCGTGCCGCGCGTCCAGTTCGTCGCCTTTCGCTCCGCGAAAGTAGGCGCGCATCTTTCGGCCCGCCCTGGCCGCTGACCTCCGGCCGCTGACCTCCGGCCGCTGACCTCCGACCTCTTCCTTCCCCTTCCCGCATCCTCCCGCAAAACTGGCTTGGTGGGTTTCCGGCCCTTTTTTTGCCGCCTTCTGCAGGAGCGAAAGTGCCTCGTCAATGCGTAATGCCAATCCTGGCATTATGCATAATGGGACATGTCCCAACGCGGATGGCTGTGAATCGTACGGCCTGGTCGGAGTCCCCCGGGTGTCGCTCCACCAAAAGTACGTCTGCCTTCCCTGACCTCTGGCCTCTGACCTATTCCTTCCTCTTCCCGCATCATCCCACAAAACTGGCTTGGTCGGTTTTCCGGGCCCTTTTTTGCCGCCTGCCGCCGGTGCGGAACCATTTCTTTGGCATCATGCCACTCTTGGCATTATGCATAATGTGCCATCGCCACTTAGTGGATGGCCTTCCCCATGCCGTCCCTTCGGCCGCGCACTCGCAAATCGGGTTGCTCATACGTCGTTTGCGATCATAGAATAGAGAGCGTGGATCCAGAAAAGAAGTACGCACCATAAGGGTTTTGGACATTGCCAGAACCAATTGCGGACGAGGCTCTGGTGGTTCGGGGTGGGCGCAACCAGCGGGATGACTTGCGACGTGGAATACGAACTCATCCGAGCGGCGTCGTGGGTGCATCGGTTGAATGCGCGGAGGATTTATCAGTGCAAGAGCTAGCCGCCGCAGCCATGATAAAGGAATACGTTCGATGCGGAAGCCAAGGGTCTACGCCGATTTTCAGAACGCGGACGCACATGGCCGATTGCGGCTAAACTGTGCTGGAACCGCCGAGGATCTATCGCGGCAGGCGATCACCTTGCAAGACGGGATGCCGCTAACCTTGTATTCAGATGACCTTGGCGACAACGGGCAGCTCGACGAGCTCCTGGTGGATGGAGTCGCATCGTTCTCTGCGGAAGAGAACTGCTGGGTGGCGACGATCGATCGATCCGCCATTCATCATGCATCCGACGAGCGCGCGGCACGCCTGGGTCGCGCCGGTGGCTAAATCTGCTTGATAAGACAACGCGCTCCGGAGCGGGAGCAAAACCATGAATGACCCTCGCTGATGAAAACCCCCTCGTGCCGGCAAAGACACCTACTTTGGCCCCTTCCCGCATCCTCCCACAAAGCTGGCTTGGTGGGTTTCCGGCCCTTTTTTGCCGCCTTCTGCAGGAGCGAAAGTGCCTCGTCAATGCATAATGCCAATCCTGGCATTATGCATAATGGGCCTGCCACCGGTGCGAGAGTAGCCATGGCAGCGTATCCGACGCGCGGTGTGCGCCATCCCGGCGCAAAGGGTTGGCTTTTTTGCGACGGAGAGTTCGGCGTCCGCGGCCAACTCGATGGCTGGGTCGTGCCCTAATCGTGTGGTGCTGGCATAAGCCCTGTGGCACAGCCACCCTCGACCCAATCGAAGAACGATGACGTTTGAGTCAAGGCAGCGCCGGCTCATACCAATCGCCGCGCAGCCATCGCACCACAAGATCGAGATTCTCGGGCGAAAGAATGTTGTTCTTGGGCTGATCGGGGTTGATGGCAAAGGCGGGCATGCGGTCGTTGTTCTCGCCGTAGTAGCGCTTGTGCTCGGGATTGGCGATCATGCCGGCCAACCAATCGTACGAACCGTAACCGGTCAGGTCGGGCGCGCTCGCCGAGCCGGCGTCGTCCGGCGATGGATGAAAGCTGTGGCAGTTGGTGCAGCCGGCATCGCCCTTGACCAGCTCGTGCCCGCGCTCGATGGTTTTGGCCTCGTCGGCATCGGCCTTCCGCTGGCCGGGCAGCTTCGCCTCGGCCGACAAGGCGGCGACGATCGCTTCGATTTCGGCTTGGTCTTTCGTGAGATCGTCGCTGACGAAGCCAACCATCTCGCCTTCCTGGTGCGAGGTGTTTCCAAAATATCGCGGTCCGGCGATTTGCTCGGCATCGAGCAAGCCGCTCAGCCAGGCGCGGCTGGCAAAGCCGGTCAGATCGGGCGCCGTCGGCTCTGGCGGCACAATGGCCGAATCGGCGTGCGTATGGCAACTGGCGCAATACCTGGCAAACAGCCGCGGTCCCTCCGTCTTGGGGTCTTGATGCAAGATCGACAGCATGCCGCCGGGCGGAATTCCTTGCGGCGCGCGGGCCAAGGTCACGGCCCGCTGTGCGTCGGCCTCGGCGCGCTCAACCGCGCGCAAATAGTTTTCCGACGCCTCATAGCGTTTGGCCAATTCGGAATCTCCCGCCTCATCCGAAGGCTCGCTCGCATACTGCGCCATGCGATCGGCGCGCAGCGCCTGCATCGTGAGCACGCCGACGCCCACCAGCAGCGCCACCAGCAGCGCGATGTTGAAGCGATGCCCGAGCTTCCAACGACCAATGAACGGCATCAGCGCCAACAGCAACATCACCGCGCCCGGAATGATGATGGCCCCCACCAGTTCGCCAAGTTCCGAGTTGCCTTGCCACTCGAAGAGCTTGAGAAACTGAAACAGGAACAGGAAATACCATTCGGGCCGGGCGGCCGAATATTCGTTGGCCGGATCGGCCGGCGCGCCCAGCTCGGCGCCCAGGTAGTCGCCCGGCGACTGCCCCGCATGGTCGCCCCTGAAGCCCGGCCAAACGACCAACAAGAGCACCACCGCCAAGACCGCCAAACAGGCCACGGCGTCTTTTAGCACCTGGTCGGGCCAGAAGGTGGTGTCGGGGCGGCGATGCGGCAGCCGCGTGTGAATGCCGTGACGGCGGAACAGGGCGACGTGCAGAATCAGAAAGAAGACCAGCAAGGCCGGCAACACGCCCGCGTGCAACGCGAAAAAGCGCGTCAACGTGTAGTGGCCGTAGCTGGCGCCGCCCACGACCAGCTTCTGCAACGAGGGACCAACCACCGGCACGATGCCCATCAGGTTGGTGGCGACCCGCGTGGCCCAGTAGCCCTTCTGATCCCAAGGCAGCAAGTAGCCGGTCAGCGAGAGGCCGAGCACGATTTGCATCAGCACTAGCCCGAGCCAAAAGTTGACCTCGCGCGGGGCGCGATAGGCGCCGTCGACCACCACTTGCAGCAAGTGCAGCGCCAGCAACACCACCATGGCCTGCGCCATGAAGTGATGGATGCCGCGCAGCAACCAGCCGCCCTGCAGCTCGTGCTGGATATAAAAAACGCTCTCCCAGGCGGTTTGCCCGCTGGGGCTGTAACACATCCACAAGAAGATGCCGGTGATGGCCTGCACCGCAAAGGCGAACACCAGCGTGCTGCCCCACACATAACGATAGCGCGAGCCGCCGGGAATGTGTTCAAACAGGGCGGCGTGAACCAGGTCGCGGATGCCGGTGCGGTCGTCGAGCCATTGAAGCAAGGCGTTCATGTCTTGGCGATCTGCTCCTTCTTGCCGGCGTAGTAATCGACATAGCGCACCCAGACTTCTTGTTCGTCGCCCGCCGCGCGAAGCTCGGTCGTCAGCGCATCGAGCGCCCGCGGGCTGGGGCCGTGCTCGCATTGCCCCTCGAGATTGAACGAACTGTCATGGCAAGGGCATTGATAAACATTGCGCTTGCGATCGAAATTCACAAAGCAGCCGGCGTGCGGGCAGGTGGCATTGAACGCCTCGATTTGCTCTTTCCCCGGTGCGCGCCGCAAATAGACCGCGCCGATGGCCTCGTCCGGAAAGAGGTTCCAAGCGTCCTGCCGATCGGCAATCACGGGAAACTGCCGCGGCACGCCGTCGTCGGGCACAGCGGCCAGCGACGTAATGCGCACCAACCGGCCTGGCTGTTCGTTTGGGTCGTCATCGCCGCCCACGCGCCGGCTCAGCGGGTCGGCAAACGTGAACAGCCCGGCAGCGGCCGGAAAAAGCGTAATCAGCCCGCCGATGACCACCGCGGCCACCTTGCCCAGAAAGCCGCGGCGCGGTTCATTGCCATCGGAGGTTGAAAGATCGGCCGCGGCCTGGTTCGGCCTAGCCATAGTGAGTCTCCTTGGAAGTAACGCGAGGCGGGCGGTGTTGGTGGGAATGTCGTCTTTCGCTCCGCGAAAGGCGACTTTGGCGGCAGCGATTATTGCATGGCTGCGCGCACAGCGTCAAGAACTTTGCTCTGCGCGACGGCGAACGGCCCATCGACCATCGCGCCGGCGGCGGCCTTGTGTCCGCCGCCGCCAAATTGCTCGGCCAACCGGCTGCAATCGACCGACGAGCGACTGCGAAAGCTGATTTTGAACTTCTGCGTCGGCTGCTCGACCAAGATCACCGCCACCTGGGTGCCCGTCACGCCGAGGGTCATGTTGATCACGTCTTCGGTATCGGAGGGCAGCGCGCCGGTGGCCGAAAAGTCGTCTTGAAAAATCGCGGTGTGAATGAGCCGTCCCGCCAGTTCCGATTGCGTTCGGGCCAGCGTGCGCCCGACAAGCTGCAACCGCGCCAGGCTGTCTTGCTCATACAGTTGCCGGTAGATTTCGGTGGGCTTGGCGCCGGCGTCGATCAGTTGCCCGGCGAACCGCAGCGTGTCGCCGGTGGTCGATCCGAAGCGAAACCAGCCGGTGTCGGTGGCGATGGCCGCGAACAGCGGGGTGGCGATTTCGCTCGTCAGCTTCACGCCCAACTGGCCGGCGGCTTCGAGCACCAACCGCCCGGTGGCCTCGGCCTGCGTGTCCTTAAACGCTTCGGCGCCCAGATCGTCTTCGCTGACGTGATGATCGAGCACCACTTTTCTGGCGGCGGTCGAACGCAGAGCGAGGGCCATGTCGCCCAACTGGGCCCAGGCGCTGGTGTCGAGCACCATGAAAACTTCGATCGTTTGCAAATCAGCCAACTGCATATCGGCGCCGAGGGTTTGGATCTTCCGCTCCGGGTCGATCCAGGCCAGGTTGGGCGGTGTTTTCTGGGCGTTGACGATCAGCGCCTGCTTGCCGAGCGCCTCGAGCACGCAGGCCATGCCCAGTTCGCTGCCCAGCGCATCGCAATCGGGCCGCACGTGACTGGTGAGCAAAAAACGCTGATGCGTGCCAACAAGTTCCTTAAAGCGCGGCCAATTGATCGGCATGAGTCAAACGATCTCGATTCTGGTGGCTGGGGCAGAGCCTAGCCCGGATTATTCATCAGCCCACACGAACCCGAAGCGCAAGCGAGGCTCGTCAATGAACTTACCTCGCTTGCGCTTCGGGTTGGTGTATGACCGCCGTGGGAGGCATACTACGTGGGCTGATGAATAATCCGGGCTAGGCGATGCCCCGGTGCGACCGGGACGCGGCGGCATTGACCCGCCCGGGCTCGGGCATCCTTGGTTGGGTTGCTTCCCAGCAGAGCCCAACTCCGTTTCCCCGAGCAATGCTAGTATACCGGCGAAATGGGTCGAAACAAAAGCCTCTCCTGCGCAAACCGAATCGGGCACTCACGCCGCGTTTTTCTCGCAACCCGCTGTAAGAAACCGCGTGCTTGGTTTGACTACTATAGCAGGGCGGCAGCGAACGAGAAGATTAAGGAAGCTAAGTTCCGGCAGATGGTGGATTGGCCTCAAATCGTGAAAGACCACGGCCCCTTGGTGTGGCAAGCCGTGTATCGCATCGTGCGCCAGGAGGCGGACGCGGCGGATTGTTTTCAAAATACCTTCATTGCCGTCTTGGACCTTTCGCGACGGCAAACGATCCGGTATTGGCCGGCATTACTCAAGAGAGTGGCCACCATGCAAGCCCTCAACCGGCTCGCGCAGCGAGGCCGCGAAGCCCGGCGCGCCCAGCCGCTGGCGGCTGATTTCGACGTCGCGCTATCGTGACGCCCAAGACCTTGCCATCTAAGCCGACGACCGGCCCGCCGCATTCGTTGGCGGTGAGCGCCACGTCGTGCTCGAAGACGGTGGGAAATTCGTCGTTGCGGCGGCTCAATAACGATTCTCCTTCGGCCCTCATCTGCAACGGCAGCGTGAGCTTCTTGCCAGCTCGCAACAAACTTACTGGCACGCGCTCGCCGGCCCACTTCAGCGCCTGCTGCCTGATCTAAAGTCGGGCAAGCTGGCGGCCAATTGGATCAAGCCAGCACGGCCGGTTCGAACGGCTCCATTCGACCCGCCAGGCGTGAAGATGGGTAAGCCCGTGACCATGACTGTCGACGAGTTAAAGCAAGTGCTGGCGACGCGTGCGGACAAGTTCAAGAGCTTGCTGGTCGAGTACGACCTCGTCACCGAGGCCCTGGTTGAGCCACGGTTGTTGATGTCCTGGGATCTGCACCACGTCCGGGATTGGCAGGAACGGCACCGGATCGCCTTTGCCGGTGATAAACGGTTCACGCAGATCGAGCGCGCGGCGGTCATGCCGCTTTACGCACCGCCGGACCGCGTCGATGCCGACTCTGATGCGCCGCGGTCGGTGGCGGTGGTGATCGAGCGTGAGCGAAAAAACGCCATGTCCCGGAAAGAGAAGGGAAGCTCCAGCTACCTCTTCGCGGCCACTCGCGCCGAAAAGCTGGCGTCGATCTTTGATGGCCGGAATTGCTTCCTTTGGAGTGCGCAGGCCAACCGCATGATGCCGGCCCACGACGCCGGCGCTTACCATTCGCCGCTGATGTATCTGGCGGGGCTTGGGCTGCGCCCGATCGATCCCGTATCGTCAGCCAACGCCGAGCGGCGCAAATGGCAGCGGCAGTTTTGGTTCCCGGAAAATTTCGCCGTCTATGAAACGTGCCGCATTCTGCCGAGCGAGGAATATGTCGATGAGGCGGCCTTGCCATAGATTCCAGGCCATTCGACGCGCATCGCAGTGCGCTGGGACCGATCTTTGAATCAGGGCCAGTTTCGATCGCGAACGGAAGGCCGGGGGCGGTAGAGAGCGAGCGGTGCTCGGGCAGGCGCCGAGAACGGCGCAAACTCGGATTTGTCCCAGTTTTGGAATCGTCGAACGAACCGCGCAATCGCCCATCGGGCGACCGATCGGCGCGCCAACTGGTAACCGTTACCAGTTGCCGGTCGACCGACGAGACGGTTGCCTGACCATCGGCAGCGCGCTGCCGATGCGGTCCCCCGCCTACTGCGGAGGAAGCAAGCAGAGGCCAACGGTCTCGGGCGCGATGCGCACGGCCGTGCGCATCGGCTCCACGGCGCCAATTCGTAACTTGCCCTGGGCCATGCCGAGCGGCATGATGGAGGCGTCTGGCAATATCACGGAGCCGCGATGATGAATCTCTTGGAGTGGATACGAATAACCGTCACCGCCCGTGCCGCCTGCTGGCTGGCGTTGCTGGCGACCAGTAGCTTGTCGTTCGCCGACGAGCCGGAGTGGAAGGTGGGGCTGAAACAGGTCAAGATCACGCCCGAGCGGCCGGTGCCGATGGCGGGCTACGCCGCCCGCACCAGGCCCTTCGAAGCGGTCGAGGCCGATCTGCATGCCAAGGCGCTGGCCTTGCAAGACGCGCAGGGTCAGCGGGCGGTGCTAGTGACGTCTGACTTGAGCGGCTTTCCGGCCGCCGTGGCCGAGGCGATTTGCGAAAAGATCGCTGAGCAAACCGGGCTGAAACGCCAGCAGATTCTGCTCACCGCTTCGCACACTCACGCCGGACCCGCGTTGGGGCTGAAGCCGGCCAGCGATGAAGCCGAAGCGCTGCGCACGGTCGAATACACGCGGCGGCTGATCGAGCTGGTGGCCGACGTAGCCATTGAAGCGCTGGCCGAGCTGCGGCCCGCCCGTTTGTCGCTGGGCGAGGGCGTGGCGCCGTTTGCGATGAACCGCCGCGAGTTTCGCAAGGGTGGCGTGGTGCTGGGCGTGAATCCGCGCGGGCTGGTCGATCGCAGCGTGCCCGTGCTGCGCATCGACGGGCCAGACGACGTGCCTCGGGCGGTGTTGTTCGGCGCGGCGGTCCACAACACGACGCTCGGCGGCGACAACTATCGCGTGTGCGGCGACTACGCGGGCTTCGCTCAGGCGTACGTCGAAGAGCAGCATCCCGCGGTGGCGGCCATGTTCCTGCTCGGCTGCGCGGGCGATGCCAATCCGTATCCGCGCGGCACGATGGGCGATGCGCGCAAGCACGGCGAAACCTTGGGCCGCGAAGTGTGCCGCGTGCTCGAAGGAAAGTTGCGAACGATCGGCGGGCCGCTGTCGATCGCCTTCGAGCGGGTGGCGCTGCCGCTGGAACCGGCGCCGCCGCGCGAGGAGCTCGAACGCCGAGCGGCGGGCAAGACGCGCTTTGCGCCGTTCACCGCGAAGCAGATGCTTGCCGCGCTGGACAAAGGAGAGTCGCTGCCAACCGAGTATGAATGCCCGTTTACCGTCTGGCAGTTTGGCGACGACCTGACTGTGGTGGGGCTGCCGGGCGAAGTGGTGGTCGATTATCTGAAGCTGATCGAGCGGGCGATCGGCCCGAACCAGCTTTGGGTGGTGGCCTACGCCAACGACGTGTTTGGCTATCTGCCGTCGGCGCGGGTGCTGGAAGAAGGCGGCTATGAAACCCGCGGGCTGTATCACGGCGGCATCGGGTATTTCGCGCCCTCGGCCCAAGAGGTGGTGGTCGAGCACGTCCGCGAGCTGGCCCGGCGGGCTGGGCGGCGGTTAGACCGTGCTAGGTCTCAGTAGCGGCATTGTTCGGCCGCTGGCCGGCAGCGGTCAGAGGCGGTCGGTCTGGTTCTCATGAGTCCTTCATTCAGTGCCGAGGTTCAGCTAGACTTCAAGGGAGGCGAGAATGCACCGTGTGAGGTATGAATATGCTGAGCTCTGTTGAAGGGGTGTATCGGGATGGCAGGGTTGAGTTGCTAGAACCAGCCCCGCCCAATGCCACCGGCCGGGTGCTGGTAACGTTCCTAGCGCCGGCTTTAGTCGACATGGCGGCAAGAGGCATCGACGAGCGTCAAGCGGCCGATCTTCGCCGACGGTTGGCCGCGTTCGCTGACGACTGGGACCGCCCTGAAATGGACATCTACGAAGCCATTTAACCGTGGCGATGTCGTCTTAGTGTTGTATCCCAATTCGAATCTGCGCTCGGCCAAACGTCGCCCGGCGCTCGTGGCTCAAGCCGACATGCTTGTAACAGTTTAGTCCCGCGACCATGTTGGCAGCCGCTGCGGATCCGGCGGGACAACAGAGCGCGAGGGAAATTGGTCTTGGGTAACGCGGCGGGGTTGGGCTAGGTTAGCGGCGTCCGAGGAAGGGATGCCGCGATGAAGT
>JAICLL010000165.1 GCA_025927475.1 Pirellulales bacterium | reverse complement strand
GGCTCACTCGAAATCCTCCGTGTGTTGGGCGGGTCGTGGATGGTTGTTACCCATGAAACCCCGCAAAACGCCGGATGGTTTCGAGTTTTTTTGCCTCTCGATTAAAAACGCCCTTCCGGGGACGCTTGCTTAAGGTCTAGTTGCTAAAGAAATCGCGGGTGACGCGACGTTGAGGATTCTGTTCGAGCACATCGGCGGCGCCGGGAGGCCAGATTTTATTGGCAAAGGGCTGTTCCAGGGTATGAATTTTGATATAACGACGCAGGCTCAGTTTGCGGCGCATCTGGCGCGGCCCGGCTATGGCGAAGGTCTGATTATCATCATTTATGAGCGGCCTCCAGGATTCCCGTAATGAGCGCAATTCGCGGGCTATTTGAGAATCAGTCGTTTGAAGGAATACACGATAGCGATTCACGCGCGTGTTTCGCGGATATGGAATTTCGCTCGTGTTATTTTCAGGGCTGCACCTTGTCGATTACGCGCTCGCCATCGTTGCGTTCCACAGTGAGGAATATTCGCTTCGAAAAATGTAGTCAGCGCGGATGCTCAATCGACGCCGCGGTCATCGAGGAAGTTACCGTCGATGGCGTGACGACGCACGGTCAACTTCTCCAGACCTGGGGCGCTGTGTTCAAGCACGTCACCTTGAAAGGAAAGATTGACCGGTTAATGATTAGTCAGGCGATCCGTGCTGGATTGGCCGAGCCGGAGGAGCAAGCGGCGTTCGATAATGCGAACGCAGAGTATTACCGAGGTGTCGATTGGGCGCTTGACATTAGTCAGGGGGAATTTAAGGAACTTGAGCTTCGCGGGTTGCCGGCCAGGCTCATTCGGCGTGATCCAGAGACACAGATCGTGGTAACCCGGGAAAAAGCGCTCCAAGGCGAATGGCGCGATCTGGAGTTCAAGGAGGCGCTCACGCCGTTTGCGATTGGGAGGTTGTTGGAGGGAGGTGGATCTGATCGAGTAATGGTCGCTGGCAAACGTCACCGTAAGTTCCGTCGCTATCTTGACGATTTCAATCTGTTGCGGAAGGCCGGCATTGCCGAGCCGGATTGACGGCGGAATGGAAAGCTCGAAGAGCTATGGCCGTGTGGTCAAAAACTCCGCCGGGGGCGAAGTCGGCTGGGAATCAAGGGTTGGCGGTGGTCAGGGGCGAAAAAATGGGACGCAGCTCGTTTTGACACAACCGCTGGTCGGCATCAAATGTATAGCTATTAAAAAAAATCCGCCGTATTTGACTTTCATTCAAAACTACTTCGCCACCTTGGCCAATGACCAGGCGCTGCAAGTCAGCGCCGATGGCACGGAACTGGTGAGCGAAGTGGACGAGGTGACGCAGGAGGAGGTGACGCTGAGCGACGAGACGCTGGCCGCCGCCGACCAGGAAACCGCCGAAGACGACGCCGCCCAGCAGAGCGAGACCACGACGCTGCTGCCCGAAGAAGTGCAGGCGGTGGAAGACGGCGACGCGGCGGCGGTGCAGGCCGTGGATGGCGATAGCGACGCCCAGGCCGCTTATGAAACGTCGGTGTCGGCGGCCGTCGCCCAGTTTTATCAAGACAAGGCGTCGGCCTCGCGCGACGACGATTACGCCCTGGCCGCGGCGGGCGACAGCGAAGCCAAAAGCATGGCCAGCGCATACGGCAAGTGGTACGTCGATTTTTACACGGGCGTCAACCCGCCGGAAGACCTGGCCGCCGACGACCAAGCGGCCGCCGCCGCCTACAACCAAGCCGCGCAATCGGCTTTTCTGACCGAGAACTCCGGCTACGGCGACGCCGAAATCACCGAAGCCACCAGCATCGGCCAGGCTGAAGTGACCCTGGCCACGGCCGAAGGCGGCGACGAAGTGACGCTGGCCGGCGCCGAAGCGCAGGTGGCCGACACGCTGACCACCGAAACCAACACGGCCCAAGAGACGCTGAACGCCACGATTTCGGGCGATAATACCAGCGACGCCGAGACCGTGGCCGCCGATGAATCGACCGCGACCAGCGACGAAGGCGCGGACGAAATCGCCACGCAGCAGCAGTTGGGCGCGGAAGAAGTGACCACCGCGGGCCTGTTGGCCGCCGCCGAGGCCGACTATGCCATCGCCGTGGCGCAGTATCAGGCCACCGCCGCGGCCAACCTGGCCGAAGCCCAGCCGAGCGGCGCGAACCAGTTCGCCTCGCTCTATGCCCAGGGCTACGTGCAGTGGCTCACCGATCTGAAGACTTCGTTTGTGAACAATGCCACCGCCGTGGCCCAGGCCGCCGCCAACGATGAGCAGGCGCTGCTGACCGCCAGACTGCCGAGGTTCTCGATGGCTGGCGTGTTATTCGGCGACAGCGCCCTAAGATTCAGCGTTAATTTCGATAGCGTGACGGCAACCGGCTCGCCATGGGCGTCAAGTTGATCGATTTGGAAAAAGTGGGCCGCGCTTGTCGCCTGGCTGATGGAAAGTTGGTAAACGTTTCCACCATCCATCGTCAAACTGTTATCGATCTCAATTTGGCCGAGCGTCAATCGCCGCCGAGAGCGCGAGCCGCTGCTCGAGGTTTTCTGAGGCGAGTCGTTTGATCAACCCCGTGGGGCGACGACGAGATTTGCCGCCAAAACGCGACGAGCGACGGGCCACCATGGCTTACCTCCGGGACGTAGGCTGAAAAAGCGCCAGGGTAATTTGGGGCCGGCAGGCACTCAATAAAAATTTTAGATGGTCGGTTTTCGGGGAATTTTGGCGACTGCAAGGAGCAATCCATCTTGCCCTGAAGCTCATACATCTCTAACTTCTCAGGGCGATTGCGAACACTTTTTTCCGTGGAGGCTCTGCGGCATGAACGAAACCACCTCAGTCCAACGGCCCCTGCGTACACCGCGCCGCCGCGCGGCAAGCTCGCCCCCGCGCGCCGCGGCGAAGCCACCCGCCGAGACTCTAGCGCCGCCATTCGGCGGCGCCCTGCGCTCCCTTGGCCTGGTCAAGAGCTATCGCAAAGACCGAGTGACCATTCCGGTCTTGCGCGGCGTCGATCTCGAAGCGCGGCCCGGCGAGTTTCTGGCGATCATCGGCCAAAGCGGATCGGGCAAGAGCACGCTGTTGCACATTCTGGGTACGCTCGACGCCCCCGACGCGGGCGAGGTACACTTCGCCGGCCGGCGAATCGACAACCTGCCCATCTTGCAACGCGACCGCGTGCGAAACCATCAGATCGGCATGATCTTTCAGTTTTATCATCTGCTGCCCGAACTGTCGGCCTTGGAAAATGTGCTCTCGCCGTTGATGATTGCTAGCAGCGTGTTGAGCTATTGGCGGCGGAAGCGTGAGCACATGGCACGGGCCAAGGAACTGCTCGAACTGGTCGGCCTGGGGCATCGGCTGACGCACCGCCCGCGCGAGCTGTCGGGCGGCGAGATGCAACGGGCCGCCATCGCCCGAGCCCTGATCGGCAATCCCCAGGTGCTCTTGGCCGACGAGCCGACGGGAAACCTCGACCGCGGCACCGGGCACGAGATTCTGACGCTCCTGCGCAACCTGAATCGCCAGCAAAAGCTGACGATCGTCATGGTGACGCACGATTTGGCCATCGCCGAAATGGCCGACCGCGTGGTGCGGCTGGTCGAGGGCCGCGTGGAACGCGCCTGACGCGCCTGGGCATGCTACACTTCAGCATGATGCCCAAACGCACCGTGTTCTGCTTCGCGCTGGCGGCCTTTTTCGGGCTGGGGGCCACGGCCCTGGCAGCCGGCGGCGGCGAGCTAACGCTCACCGTGGTCGACGCCCAGACCGGCCAGCCTCTGGCCTGCCGCATGCACCTGCGCAACGAAAAAAACCGTCCGCAGCGCGCGGCGAAGACGCTGTTTTATCACGACCACTTTGTGTTTCACGGCACGGTCAAAATCAAGCTGCCGCGCGGCACGTATCGCTTTGTCATCGAATGCGGCCCTGAATATCTCGACGGCAACGGCTACTTTATCATCGACAACCAGGCCAAGGACGACAAGACCGTCGAACTGCGGCGGGCCTGCGACATGGCCGACGAAGGATGGTGGTCGGGCGATTTGCACGTGCATCGTTCGCCCAAAGACATCGAGCTTTTGATGCTGGCCGAAGATCTGCACCTGGCCGGCGTGCTGGCTTGGACGAATTCCAAGAACGATTGGACCAGGCAAATGGCTGAGCAGCCGGTCCGCACGTTCGACGGCAACCGTTGCTATACGTTCGCCGGCGAAGATCGCCCGCCGGGAGGCACGTTGTTGTATTTCAATCTGCCTGAGCCTCTGAGCGTGGCCGGCAACGAAGCCAGCGAAGCCGCGGCGCTCGATGCGCTGTTTGCCGCGCGGCGGGTCGAATCGAGCTGGATTGACATCAGCAGCACGACCGCGCTCGATCTGCCGCTGTGGCTGGGCGCCGGGCGGGTCGATTCGATTGGCGTCTGCCACGATCAAATGCTCCGCCCCGAAACGACCGATGGCGCGCGCGGCAAACCGCTCAAGCCGCGGCGGCCGCCCGGCGTGCTGGGCGAGGGCAACCGGACTCAAGAGCTCTATTACCACGTGCTCAACTGCGGACTGCGCATTCCGCCCTCGGCGGGCAGCGGCTCGGGCGAGGCGACCAATCCGGTGGGCTACAACCGCGTCTATGTTTGGCTCGGCCAAGAGCCGTTCGACTACGCTCGCTGGTGGCAGGAATTTCGCCAGGGGCGCGTGGTGGCCACCAATGGGCCGTTGGTGCGGCCCGTCGCCAACGGCAAGCCTCCGGGCGAAGTGTTCGAGGCCGCCGCCGGTGAAACCGTGTCACTCGACGTGGCCGTGAACGTTACCGTTCGCGAGACGATCAGTTACTTCGAACTGGTCAAAGACGGCCGCGTGGCGGCCAGCGTGCGCTACGAAGAACTTGCCAAGACCGGGCATTTTCCGCCGCTGGAGTTCGACGAAAGCGGTTGGTGCCTGGTGCGGGCGGTGACCGATCTGGAGGAAACCTATCGCTTTGCCACCAGTGCGCCGTGGTATGTGGAGATTGGCGACGCGCCGCGCCGCGTCAGCAAGCAATCGGCGCAGTTCTTTCTCGACCGGCTCGCCGAGCGCCGCCAGCAACTTGAGGCCGACGGCAAGCCGCCCGCCGCCCTGAGCGAGGCGCTGGACCGCGCCAAAGCGTTTTGGAAAGACGTGCTCGCCAAGAGCAACGTCCCGTAAACGCCGCGCTCGGTCGGCCGCGGATGGCTGGCAAGCTGGGCGGCCCATCCGCTACGCTTCCCAAGGCGGGCGTGGTAGAATGGGCCGCGGCTACAAGGTCGCTTGCTAACCAGCCCCTCTGCGAACCAAGGCCGGAGTGCAACCATGGATCGTTCGCGTCGCGATTTTCTCTGGCAACTCGGTGGTGGGTTGGGCGGCGTGGCGCTGGCGCAACTGCTCGGCGAGCAAGGCCTGTTGGCGGGAGCCGCCGACGCTACGCAATCGGCCAGCACCGATGGCTTGCATCACCCCGCCAAAGCCAAGCGCGTGGTGCAGCTTTTCATGTCGGGCGCGGCCAGCCAGTGCGATCTGTTCGACTATAAGCCGCAGCTCATCCAGCGACACGGCCAGCCGTTTGATCCCGGCGAAAAGGTCGAGCTGTTTCAAAGTTCGCCGGGCGCCTGTATGAAAAGCCCCTGGGCCTGGCGGCAATATGGCCAGTGCGGCAAATGGATGAGCGAGCTGGCGCCGCACCTGGCCCAGTGCGTCGATCAGATGGCCTTCATCCACTCGATGGTTTCCAAGAGCAACGTACACGGCCCGGCCACGTTCATGCAGAACACCGGCTTTGTGCTGCCGGGCTTTCCGAGCATGGGCGCCTGGGTTTCCTACGGGCTGGGAAACATGAACGACAATCTGCCTACGTTTGTGGTGCTGCCGGATCTGCGCGGCTTTGCCCCCAACGGGCCGGGCAACTGGAGCGCGGGGTTTTTGCCCGCCGCGCATCAAGGCACGCTGCTGCGGCCGGGCGCCAAGAACCCGATCGCCGATTTGCGTCCGCCGGCTTCGGCCGGCTTTATCACACCCGACAGCGAGGCCGCCGGGCTCGAACTGTTGCAAGAACTCAATCGCGAGCATCTGGCCGAGCGGCCGGGCGACTCTCGGCTGGAGGCGCGCATCGCCTCGTACGAGCTGGCGGCGCGCTTGCAGCTTAGCGCCCCCGAAGTGCTGGAGATGGCCGACGAGACCGAGGCCACGCTGCGGATGTACGGAGTCGACCAGCCGGCCACCGCCGATTTTGGCCGCAACTGCCTGGTCGCCCGGCGACTGTTGGAGCGGGGCGTGCGGTTTGTGCAGGTGTGGAGCGGGGCCGACAATGGTTTTCCGCGCCGCAATTGGGACAGCCACGAAGACATCGCCAAAGATCACGGCGACATGGGCCTGAGCATGGATCGGCCCGCCGCCGCGCTGGTGAAAGACCTGAGCGCCCGCGGCCTGCTCGACGACACCATTGTGGTCTGGACCACCGAGTTTGGCCGCATGCCGTGCAGCCAGGGCAGCAAGGGCCGCGATCACAATCCCTTTACGTTCACTTCCTGGATGGCCGGCGGCGGCATTCGCGGCGGCGTCAGCTACGGCGAGAGCGACGAGTGGTCATACAAGGCGGTGGTGAACCCCACGTATTGTTACGATCAGCACGCCACGCTCTTGCACCTGCTGGGCATCGACCACGAAAAGCTCACCTTCCGCCACAACGGCATCGACCGCCGCCTGACCGACGTACACGGGCGCGTGATCCACGAGTTGCTGGCATAGCCTGGCCGGGATTCGCATCAGCCCGTGGAAGCCCGACGCGTAAGTTTTGGCGATGCGCGTTCAACGTACCGCCGCGGCGCGGCGCGAGGAATTTAGCCGTGGGCGCTAGCCCGCGGTGACTGGCGCCGATGCTCGTGCAAAGCCACGGAGTGGCGATGGAGCGTTCCTGCCGCGTTCTCCGTCGCCGCTCCGCGGCTTCCTGAATTTTGACTGTTTTCCGCGGGCTGGCGCCCACGGCTAAACTCCATTGCCACTCCGTGGCAGGGAAGAGCGCAACATCAAAACGCGTAAGCGAGGGCTGTGGACCGGCGTTCCCTCGCTTACGCATCGAGCGGTCATATCCCATGTCGTGCGCATGACGATGCCGATGGAATCCCGGTTAGCGCACGATATCGATCTGGCCGTGGTCGAGCAGCCAAGCATATTTGCGCCAGCCCGCCCAACCGACAAGCAGCGCCGCCGCGGCGCTGAAGAGCGTGTACACGCCCAATGGCAAAAAGCAAATCACCGATAGCGATCCTAAAAGGAGGATCATTGCAAACCAACCCATGCGAATGAATTGGTTCGCGGTGTCGTTCGTCGAACTCGATGCAGAGAGACAGCAGCCAACAAAACGCCAGGCAAACACGATCATATAACCCGCGGCAACTCGTACGACGGCTTCCAGTGCCGATCGACCGCCGAGCACCGTACCGAGTAGGTTGAATCCAAAAACGATCGGCAACCCCAGGGCGGCTTGCCAGGCCGATCGAACGAAGCCAGCTTTTGTCGATTCTCGAAAGCTTATTGGAAAATACGCGTCTAATGGCCTCCGCAATGAAGCTTCTCGCCCCGGCGATGAAGCGTCTCGCCGCCGCGATGCAGCTTTTCGCCCATCGACCATCGAGGCGCCGATCGTCATCCAAGTGAGCATGGCGGCGATCATCTCGCCCGCACTTTCGCCCCTCGCATCACGCACCCAAAGCACCGCGCAAGTTAAGGCGGCGGGCACCAAGGTGAACACCCAACCGGCTGTCCAACGAGGGGTGCCCAGCGGGCTGAACTCCAGCAAAAGGCGTTGCCGCTCGGTTAACCACGAAGCAATAAAGCGCTCTACCCAACCCAGCCGCGACCAGTCAAGCGGGCGGAGAAAGTCGCTGTCAGCTTTAGCTGGGACTGACCGCTCTCGATGATCCCTCGTTTTCTCGCGAGGTCTCGTCCAAGAGTGAAGCGGCGCCAAGCCCGCGTCGCTGTCGATTGCGGTAATCGTCGGCTTCTGATCGATATACTCGATCTCGCGAATTCTGAATGAGCTCAGGGACCAACGTGCCGCGAAAACGATCATCGCCGCTGCAGGTATAACGAACAACCAGGCGAACGGCGCCGCTCCGAGCACACCGTAATAAAAGGCGGCGTTGAGCCAACCGGTGGGGCATACGACAAACGTCAGCCAGGCGGCCGCCATGTCGATCGCCGCCAGCCGCCGCACCGCCATCGCACCAAAAACTCCGCCAATAATCAGGCACGTCCCAATCAGGAAGGTCACCGCGGTATGGATCGGTTTGCGATAACGCGCCACGATCAGAATTGCCGAGGCCGCGACAGTCAACCAAGCAACAACGGAGAACAGCGCGACCGCTGCCCCGGTCGCCATCGTTACGAGGTGGCGGGTGGCGAGAGCTGCCAGCACCACCGCAGACGGGATCGCGACGGCAGCCGAGTCGCGGAAGAAGCGACCTAATTGCCAGCGGAAATACAGACGATCGGTAACTGGGAAATATGCCATTCGTGTGACATCGCTGGACCTCCAGATCAAATCCACGAGATGCCCGGTGAGGAGCGCAGAAGACCCCACCTGTGCAACGGCGAGACATGCCAGCGACCATAGCGGCGATGGCGGCAGGGCGGCCGGACCCGCGCGCGCGGCATCGCCATGAACCATGCCAGCCAAGAATAAGCCGCACATGCCAAGCATGAACAGGCACTCGACGATCGCGATGGCTCCGACGGCCATCAACAGCGCCCGTGCCTTCCGCGCTGCCCAGCGCCTTCGTACATACTCCTTCCACAGCGCCGGCGACGAACGCAGCTCTTGGCGGACGCGGGCGCGCATCGCTTTGTGCAGCGAACGGGCAGACATCTACGCATCTCCCAACCGCAACTCGGCAAAGAGATTTTCCAACACGTTATCGGCATCGCCGTTGGGTTGACGCAATGCGGCGACAGGGCCAAACGCCCGAAGCCGCCCGCGGTAAAGCACGCAGACCGCGTCGGCGAAGCGCTCGGCCAACTCCAAAATCTGCGTCGAATACAAAACGGTGCGGCCGCGCGCGGCGGCCTCGCGGGCCAGGCGGCGAAAGGCGGTCAGGCCGTGCGGGTCCATGCCCGAGGCAAACGGCTCGTCGAACATCCACACTTCCGGATCGACCGCCAGCACGGCGACCAAGGCGGCCTTGTAAAGCTCACCGCGCGAAAGCGTGCCCAGCGGGCTTTCGGCCAGGGGCAACAGGTCGAACTCGCGCAGGAGGTCGGCGACGGTGTCTTCGATGCCCGGCCGTTCGGCGCCATACAAGCGAATCGCCATGCCGATATGCCGCAGCACGGTCATCTGGGGATAAACGCACGGTGTGTCGGGCAGAAACGCGAAGCGGCGGCGCAGATCGACTCGCCCGCGATGGAACGGCTGGCCGTCGTAGCAAATCTCGCCCTGGGTGGGCGCGGCCAGCCCGGCCAACGACCGCAGCAGCGTGGTTTTGCCGGCGCCGTTCGCGCCGACGATCGCCACAATTTGCCCCGCCGCGATTTCGAGCGAAACGTCGTCCAGCGCCGTCACGCCGCCATACGCTTTGCTGAGATGGCCGAGCGAGATGTGCACGCTAGAGCAACTCGTGAATGACTTCCCCGCGGTCGATGGCGGGCACAGGTCGGCCCGCGTGGTTCAAGAAACTCGCGCGAGGATCGACCCCCAGCACATGATAGATCGTCGCGTGCAGATCGCAAGGCTCCAGCGGACGGTCTTGCGGCACCTCGCCCAGCCGGTTGGTCGAGCCGACAATCCGCCCGCCCTTCACGCCGCCGCCGCCCAGCAGGCAGAACATGGCGTTGCCCCAGTGATCGCGACCCGGCGTGCCCATGCTCAAGGGCGGGCCGCCGTTGCCGCCGTTGTTCATGCGCGGCGTGCGGCTGAACTCGCCGCACAGCACCACCAAGACCTTTTCAAGGATGCCGCGCTGGCTGAGGTCTTCGAACAGCGCCGATACCGCCCGATCGACGATCGGCAGATAGTTCTCCATGCCTTTTTGCAGATCCCAGTGATGGTCCCAGCCGCCGAAATGCACGGTGACGAAGGTGGTGCCCGCCTCGACCAGCCGCCGAGCCAGCAGCACGCTCTGCCCCCAGCTATGCCGGCCATACAGCTCGCGCAGCTTGGGGTCTTCGGCATTGATGTCGAAGGCTTTGGCGGCGTTCGAGCCGGCCACCAATTCGTAAGCGGCATGCTGAAAACGATCCATCGCCTCGACCGCTCCCGACTTGTCGATCTCGCGGCGGAAGCGGTCGACGTCTTTCAGCAGCGTGCGGCGGTCGCCCAAGCGGTCGAGCGTGATGCCCGCCGGCGGACGCACGTTATGCACTTGAAAACCGTCGGAGTTCGGATCCCCTCCGGTTTCAAAGGGATTGTGTTCGATGCCCAGGTAGTTGGCTCCGAAATACCCGGGCCGCAGGCCGATGCTCGCCGCGTAGGGCACCGCCACGTAGGGCGGCATGTTGGGCTGACGCGAGCCGGTGAGCTTGGTGGCAATCGAGGCGATCGAAGGATAGCGTCCCGCGGTGTCGGCCCCGCTGGCGCCGCCGCGGCTGGTGAGCATCCAGTGCCCGCCGGCAAAGTGGTCGCCGGTGCCGTGGTGCAGCGAGCGGACCATCGAAAACTTGTCGGCCACTTTGGCTTGCCGCGGAAACAGCTCGCTGATTTCGATGCCCGGCACGTTGGTCGGAATCGGCTGCCAGAGCCCGCGATATTCCGCCGGGGCTTCGGGCTTCATGTCATACAGGTCCATGTGGCTCGGGCCGCCGTCGAGCCAAAGCAGAATGACCGAAGTGTCTTTATGCGTCGTCCCTTGAGCGGCGGCGGCTTCGCGTGCCCGCAACACGTCGGCCAGCCCGACCGAGGCCATACCGGCCACGCCCAATTGAACAAAGCTGCGGCGGCTCATGCCGTCGCAATAGCGTGGCGAGTTGGGTGAAGCGGCTTCGATGCGGAACATGACCGACCTCCTCTGGGCGAGCGTTGTTTAAGGCATCTCGCGTAGCTCTGGTGCGGGGCGACCGAGTTGGCGGTTGCTCTGGGCGACCGCGCGTCTCAGCCACGCAATCTCTGAGCCACGACGTTGGTTGGCAGAGTGTGTTCTTCGCAGATCGTGTTCTTGGCAGGCAGTGGTTGATGCGTGGCGGCTGCTAACCAGTAACGCATCGGCGAGTGTTTATCTGATGGGATTCTAGTCGGGCAGGTCGGGGAATGTCAACAGGACGCCGCGATCGGGTCAAGGGGTGCTCCATCGGCCGCTCAGTTGATCCGTAGAATTCGACACGCTTCTTCATAGCTCGCTTCCAGATCGAGCGGGACAGCAAGTGATTCTTTGAGCCAAATTGGCAGCGTCGGTAGCGTCGCGCCCACAGAGAGCGGGCGATACCAGGCCTCCATCACGTGGCGATGGCCATCGTACCGCACTCGTTGCGTCGCGGCGTATAGCGGTGTTGGCTCGTCGCCAAGTGCCGGGTCGGCGCTTTCAAGAAGGTTCAGCAGATCCGCGTACAAGTTGAAATCAATGGTGCTGACGACGTCGATGATTGACACACAGATGTTGTGTTGGAGCAAGGCGGCCGCCTTGGACACAAAAACACCACGAGTCTCGGCCCGGTCCTTGTTCGACGGGCTGACGATCTCAATGATCGCCACCAAGCCCCGTTTCCGGCGCTGCCCCCGATAAATGCGGACCTCGTAGGTGTCCTGCTTCGGCCAGCGGTGTTCCGGCGTTAACGTCGGACAAGCCGTGCCAAGGTGAACTCCGGGAGACGCAAAATACTCCGCCGGGAGAACCTCATTCAGCCCTCTGACGATCATCGCCGGCCACATTCCGTGCAGTTCGTCCCATGAATGAACGTCATCCAAAGGCGAGCGAAAATGATCGCGGAGCGGCATCAAAAATCTCGGCGGTTTGAGACACAGGTTATTGTAGCTACCCCCTGGCGAGTTGGCGATGCGGTGATTACGCTCAACGGACTACATGAACGGTAGCTCCGACACTCCGTGGCGGAGATCGCGTCGCCCTACGGCGACCGCCCCCGTTCACCAAGTGCCGGGGCTACCGGGGCATCGCCAAGGCACTGCCCCAGCCACCACTGTCGTACAACAACATAACTGAATCGCTTGCCTTCCATGCTGAACAATCTCTACCGTACGCTTTTGTTCGCTATCCTCACTCTTGGCGGCTTGCTCGCCTCGGTGGGGCTGGCTGCCGCCGAACCCAAGCCCACCCTGCTGGCTGGCGGGCTCAAAAACCCAGAATCGGTCGCCGTCGATGAGCAGGGCCGAATTTATGTCACAGTGATCGGAGAATTCGACAAGCCGGGCGACGGCAAGGTGGTAACGGTCGCCGACGGCAAAGCCCGTGATTTTGCCACCGGCCTGGACGACCCCAAAGGCATCGTCGCCGTGAAAGACCGGCTTTACGTGGCCGATGGTGGGCGCGTGTGGCGCATCGACAGCAAGGGCAAAGCGGAAGTGTTCGCCGACGCCAAGGCGTTTCCCCGGCCTCCCAAGTTTCTCAACGACGTCTGCGCCGACGATCGCGGCACGCTGTATGTCTCCGATTCGGGCGATTTGAAAGGCGGCGGCGGCGCGGTGTTCCGCATCACCCCCGACGGCAAAGTCAGCCTGGTGACCGACGCCGCCAAGGCCAAAGCGCTCAAAGGCCCCAACGGCCTTTTGGCCGATGGCAGCGAACATCTGTTGATGCTCGATTTTGTCTCCGGCGAACTGCAACGCATCAAGCTCAGCGACGGCAGCATGACCCGCCTGGTTGATGGTTATGCCGGCGGCGATGGCCTGGCCCGCGACGGGCAGGGCAAGTTCTTTATCAGCCAGTGGACCACCGGCCAAGTGTCGGTGCTCGGCCGTCAAAGCCGCTCGCCCACGCTGATCGGCAAGTTCGAATCGGCGGCAGATATCTGTCTGGATGAGAAGAACCATCGCCTGCTCGTGCCCGACATGAAAGCCGGCACGCTCAGCGCCATTTCGCTCAAGGGAATCGCCGAAATCGAACTCAACGAGCGTCCGCTGCCGGTGCGCATCGAGCGGGCCTTTGCCAATCTGGAATTCAACCGCCCGCTGGTGCTGACGCACGCCGGCGACGGCACGAACCGCGTGTTCGTGGCCTCGCAGTTGGGCAAAATTTTCGTCTTTGCCAATGACCAGGACGTCGAAGAGGCAGCGGTCTATCTTGACATCAAAGACCGCGTCACCTACAGCGACAATGAGAACGAAGAAGGCTTTTTAGGGCTGGCGTTTCATCCGCGATACCAAGACAACGGCGAGCTGTACGTCTATTACACCACGCGCAAGACGCCGCACACCTCGGTGATCTCGCGGTTTCGTGTCTCGAAGGACGACCCGAACCGGGCCGATCCGGCCAGCGAAGAAGAGATCCTGCGCATTGGGCAGCCGTACTGGAACCACAACGGCGGTACGATGGTGTTCGGGCCGGACGGTTATCTCTACATCGGCCTGGGCGACGGCGGCAAGCGCGACGACCCGCACGGCAACGGCCAGAACCTGGGCACACTGCTCGGTTCGATCTTGCGGATCGACGTCGATCATCGCGACGCCGGCAAAGCCTACGCCATTCCCAAAGACAACCCGTTTGTGGGCCGGCCAGGCGCCCGCGGCGAGATCTGGGCCTATGGCGTGCGCAACATCTGGCGGATGGCGTTCGACCGCGAGACGGGCAAGCTATGGGCCGCCGACGTCGGGCAGGACATCTGGGAAGAAATCGATCTTATCGTGCGCGGCGGCAACTACGGCTGGAACCTGCGCGAAGCGACGCACAAGTTTGGCCCCAAGGGCGCCGTCCCGCGGCCCGACCTGATTGAGCCGATCTTTGAATATCACCCCGACGCCGGCAAGTCGATCACCGGCGGCCAGGTCTACCGCGGCCAGCGCGTGCCCGAGTTGGCCGGCGCCTATCTCTACGCCGATTACATCACCGGCCAGGTCTACGCTTTGCGGTACGACGAGCAGGCCAAGCGAGTGACGGCCAATCAGCCGATTGCCGGCAACATCATGCCGGTGTTTTCGTTCGGCGAAGACGAGCCGGGCGAGGCCTATTTCATGACCACCCAGGGTTGGATCTTTCGCTTCGCGCCGGCAGGAGGAACGCGCTAGCCCGGACCGATGCGTAGTTCCGGTGTCCTCGTCACCGTCATGAGATCAGACTGACCAGCGTCTACGAGGACCGGCGGCTTGATTTGATTCGGCGCAGCGTCGAGATAAAACGAGAGTCGATGACTTCAAATGCCCCATCTTGGTACACAACTCCGCCTAAGTTCAAGTTTCGCAGTTTTTGCTAGCAGCAGGGTAGCTGGCACGGGCCCCTTGGTTAAAGAGCGAGCCTCCCGAAGAATGCCTTTAGAACAAGAGCATCTGAAGGAGGCCCGCAATGTACTTGGCAAGTTCGTTCG
>JAICLL010000119.1 GCA_025927475.1 Pirellulales bacterium | reverse complement strand
GCCGCATTGACCGGCACGCTTTCCGCAGTCGAATGACTGCGGCCCCATTGAAGCTTCGCCCGGTTGATCGGCGTCGTGTATGATGTTGATCCTTTCCGCAGTCGAATGACTGCGGCCCCATTGAAGCGATTCTTGGAAGGAAAAGAATCCGGTTGAGCGAAATTCTTTCCGCAGTCGAATGACTGCGGCCCCATTGAAGCTACGTACTGCAGCCGGTGGTTGATCGGATGGCGTGCTGGCCGTGGTTGATTAATCCCGAAAGGCGTTGAGCACCGAGGACCGTCGTGTTTTTCGCCGGAGGCGAAAAATTTATGAGCTGCCAATTTGGCAGAAGCGGTGCGCGCGCAGCGGCGCGATTCACAGGTTCGCGCTGGAAGTTGCGGCCGTCGACTGGCCTACCTCGGCGACAGACCAACGCGCGGCTGGCGGCGGAATGGTTTTCACAGATCGACCTCGGGCAGGCGCTGGTCGTGAAAGAATTGGCGGAAGGAAAACCCTCGCTGATATCGCCCGATCCAGCGGACGGAATCCCAGGCGGCTACCACCAGGTTTTGGCCGCCCTTGGGCGTGTCGTTCAGCAGCACGCTCATCTCGTGGTGCGAATACCACGAGGGCACGGCAAAGCCCGTCGTTTGCCGCAACTCGGCCTCGGTCGGCTGGCCGATGACGAAGGCCCCTGAATAGCCTCGCAATTCGACTTCGGCAATATATCCGATGCGGTCGGGCAGCCTGGTGTGTCCTGGCTTGTAGAGCGACAGCAGCACGAACTGCGGCCGTTTCGGGCGGCAAACGCCGCCATAAAGAAGCCGGCAACCAAGCGGTATCTCCAGCGTACGCCGGGGCGCGACCTCGTGAATGGGATGCCAATTCTTGCGGTCACGCGAGGCAAACCCGAACAAATGCGAGGGCTTCTCGGCCAATTCGCGCCGAGAAATCGGGCCTTTCGTGGGACCGCCGAAGTGATAGTAAAAGTCTTCGTTCATTCGCTGCGCCAGCTTTTGCCCGCCCCGGAGGATTCACGCCCGCCTCGATGACCATGCTAACGCGACGCCCGGCCCAACCAGGTCCAACGTGACGCATGTATATGGTTAGGGGCTGGGGGGTGGGGGCTGGAGACTGGGGCCGGGGACTTGGGATTCAGTGGCAGGGCGGGCGACAACGACCGGAGCCGTAAAGATCGTTGCCTGGCAGGCCCGTCACCGCGATGCCGTCCTAGCGCCGTTGGCTCCGGGGGCCGGCCACAAGGGCCGGGGCTACCGCCCGGAGGGAGAGGGACGGTTGCTCTCGTAGGCCGCCAGTAGCTCGCGCAGCTCGGCGACGATTTCGGAGGCGAGCGATTCGGGCGAAAGCACGATCGCTTGCCGGCCAAAGCTCATCAGCCAGTGCTTGATCTCTTCCGTCGTCGAAAGGCGGAACTCGGCAATCAGGCTGCCGTCTTTCTGCCGCGAGAGCCTTTGGCTGGTGTGCCACTTCGATTCTTGCACGTATCGCGCGACGCCGGGCAGAAACCGCACCCGAACCCGCACGTCGCCGTCGCCGTGGTAGACGCCGAACGAACCGGCGAAATACTGGGCCACGTCGAAATGTTCGGGCCGATGAAAGGGGAACTCGGTGACCTCCGCCCGTTCCACGCGGTCGAGCTTGAACTGCCGCACTTCATCGTGCTCGCGCGAGAAGGCCACGACGTACAGCGAGCCGCGATGCTGCACCAGGGCATACGGAAAAATCTCGTACGTCACAGGCTCGGTCGAGCGCTGCGAGTGATACTCGATGATCGTCGACTTCGAGTCCTCGATGCCGCGCTGCAGTTGGTCCAGAATGTCGGCCTTGGCCGTATAGTCGCCGGCGCCGACCGCCGTGAGGTGCAGCCGGTCGGCCATTTTTTCCAGGTATTGCAGCGCCGCGGGACCGACGGCTGCGCGTATTTTGCGAAAGGCTTTTTCGGTGGCGGCGCCGACGAACGTGCCCGACAACGGGTCGAGCAGCCGGCGGCCCAGATAAAGAGCCAACAGCTCGTCGAAGCTAAAGGCCAGCGGCGGCCGCCCGCCAGCCGCCGCCAGCCGCCACGCTTTGCGGCCGTGTTCGCCCACCGCTTCGTCCAGGGGAAAACCGACGCTCTGCAACAGGATCAAATCGCGGCGAATCGTTTTCTCGGCCACGCCCAACTCGCCGGCCAACTGCCGCACGCCGAGACCGAAGTGGTTGAGCGACAGCTTGTGCAGCAGCAACCACTGGCGGACGATCTGCGGCTCGGAAGGCATGGGGCAGGGGACTGGGGATTGGGGACTGGGGACTGGAGATGCAGACCATTATGGTCGACCGCACGGATGAAGAAAGACGCCCGCAGGTGAGTCAAAAGCGATCAGAGTCCGATACGCTGGCGACCTTCCTCCGCGGCGGTGCATCGCGTGATGCCGAATCCTGAATCCTGAATGCCGAATCCTGAATGCCGCATCCCGCATCCCGGCCCCCGAATCCGGCGTCCTTTTTCTCGATTCCCACCAGTGGGGCGGCCGATGTAAGCCATGTGCGATGTTAATCGGCGCGGAACGCTCACGGAGGGCGGTTTCCGCGAAATCATATTGGCGCACACAAACCGCCCCCCAGGGAAGTCGAGGGCCAATCATGCAAATCAGAACCACCCGCTTTGGGCCGTTAGAGGTCGAGCCGGAAGACCTGATTCGCTTTCCCACTGGATTGCCCGGCATGGAAGACTGCAAACATTGGGTGCTGCTGGCCGACGTGGAAACCACGGCGTTGGGGTGGCTGCAAAGCACCTCGCATCCGGAAGTGGCGTTGGCGGTGGTCAGCCCGCGGCGGTTTGTGCCGAATTACCAGTTCCGCGTCTACCGCAGCGAACTGGCCCCGCTGGAGTTGGACGACGTGAAAGACGCCCAAGTCTTGGTCGTCGTCGGAAAGAATGACCGGGCGATCACCCTGAACCTCAAGGCGCCCGTGGTGGTCAACCTGCAGCGGCGTTTGGGCCGCCAGGTGGTGGCCAACGGCGATCAACCCCTGGGTTATGAGTTGATCCAGACGTCCGCCCCCTTGAAAAAGAGCGCCTAACCGCGCCGCTGCCCAAAGGAGTGCACCGATGCTGGTGTTGTCGAGACAACGCGACGAAAGCATCATGATCGGCGACAACATCGTCATCACGATTGTCGATATTCGGGGAGACAAAGTGCGGCTGGGCATCAACGCGCCGACCGAGATTCCCGTCCATCGGCAAGAGGTGTACGAGGCCATTCAGCGCGAGAACCTGCGGGCCAGCCGGCTGGAGCCGAAAGACACGCGGGGATTGGGTTCGGGGAAAGAGGCCCGAGGTCGGCGGCCCGAGGCCAGGGAAGAATGAACGAGGGCAGAGGCCAGAGGCCGGAGGCCAGGGAAGAATGAAAGAGGGCAGAGAGCAGGGAAGACTCAAGATGTTGGCCCCTGGCCTCCGCCCCCTTGTTTCCTCCCCGACCTCTGGCCCCCGACCCCTGAATCCCGACCCCTGGTTACGGTCGTAGCGAATCTGCGGGACCCCTGGCCATGCCGAGCTAAAAAATGGCCGATTTTCTTCCCATTTTCCCCAAGGTGGCGAAGCGTCACTGCCGATAGTGCCCATTAGAGATGCCAAATGGCTCAAGCCACAGACCCAAAAACGCGCGGGAACGCTGGTTGGAATAGACCGCTTCCCCGCGTCCCGCCTGGCTTGGGCCGAATCCCTCCATCAATACAATTTGGGGTGTCCAACCGATGACCCGTATCAACACCAATCTTGCTTCGCTCACCGCACGCACGAACCTGTATAACAATCAGCAGTCGTTGCAGACCTCACTCGAACGACTCTCGACCGGTTTGCGAATCAACTCCGGAGCGGACGACCCCAGCGGTTTGATCGCCGCCAGCGTGCTCGGCAGCGAAGTGGTGACCGTCAACCAGGCCATCACCAACAGCCAACGGGCCAATAACATTGTCGAGACCGCCGACGCGGCCTTGGCGCAGGTCAGCTCGCTGCTGAACGACATCCGCGGTCTGGTGCAGGCGTCTGCCAACCAAGGCGCCATCTCGTCGGCGGAAATCGCGGCCAACCAGGTGCAGGTCGACTCGGCCATCGAGTCGATCGACCGCATCGGGCAGACCACCGTGTTCGGCGGCGATTTGCTGCTCAACGGCAGCAAGGCCTTTAATATCGCGGGCAACCTCGGCAACGTGTTCAACAGCACCGCCGACATTCAGGTCAGCTCGTTCAACCCGGCCTTGCACTCCGGCGCGCCCAACAGCGACGTGGCCGTGCAAATCAACCAGAGCGCCACCCAGGCTAAGGTGAACCTGCTCGGTTTCTCGAACACTGCCGCCACGGGCCTGAACAACCTGTCGCTGGGCACTTCGACCCACGCCACCAGCACGCTGCTGGGGGTCAATTCCAGCGGCACGACGGGAATTTCCAACAGCATCGGCGCATTGACGGTCTTGGGCGGGGGCAACGGCACGCGGGCAAGCGCCACTGTCAGCGTTGCGGCTGCCACTGTGACCGGTCTTGCCGCGGGGGGAACAACCACGCTCACGATTGGCGACAACGACATCACCGGCGCGTCGGCCACGGTGACGCTGCAAAACAATTCGGTAAACACCAACAATGCGGCGGCTGCTAACTATTTGGCTACGCAAATCAACACCGTGTCGAATAAGACCGGCGTGATCGCGACCGCCAGCGGCACCAACGTTACGCTCAACTCACTCAAGGTCGGCGGCAGCGCCACCTCGATCGACCTCAACACGGGCGCCCCCGTTGCGGGCCTAAACACGACCAACCACGCCGGTGGCGCCATTACGGTCACCGCGGGCACCGCGGTCGGCGCCGGAACCGTGGGCAATCTCACCACGCTCTCGCTCACCGGCAGCAAGAACACGAATAACCCGGTGTTTGTCACCTTCGACAACACGCAGGCCATCAATGACAGCAGCGTAATTGTCAACGCCATCAATGCCCGCAGCAACGAGACGGGCATCATCGCCAAGCTGGGCAGCGATGGCATCGGCGGCACCAGCCTCGGGGCCAGCGTGATTCTGACCGACACCTCGACCGGCAGCAGCTCGGTCGTCACCGCCACCGCGGTCAACAACGGCGCGACGAATTCGTACACGAGCCAAACCGCGGACGCCACGACGCTGAACGCCGCCGAGACCAACGTGCAAGGCACCACCGGCACATCGAACTCGATTACGCTGCAACTCACCGGCGACCTGGGCAGCGCGGTGATCACCGTCAACAACGACGCCATCCTCAACAACAGCTCGGCCCTGGTGGGAGCGATCAACACGGTGACCACCGAGACGGGCATCTCCGCCAGCGGCACCGGAGTGGGCGGAAACGTGACGCTCACCAGTCAGAATTACGGCGCCAACGCCAAGCTAACGATCCAGGCGCTCTCGGCCACCAATTCGGCCGATGTTACGCTGTTTAATTCAACCAACACCCAGCAGGCCACCAGCGGAATCGACGTGGCGGGCACCGTGACCGACGGCGCCGGCACCGGCCAATTCTCGGGCAGCGGCTCGCAGATTAATTACAACGACGGCTCGCTGGCCTTCAGCGCCAACACCAACCCCAGCCTGGCGCCGCCCACCGCCGCCACCACCACACTCAAGGGAACGGCGCTGTCTGGCCTGCAAGCCTCGGGCACCGACACGGAAACCGTCACCCTCAAGATCACCGGCGCCACCGGCAACGCCTCGGTCACGGTTAACATCAATGACCTGAAGAACGACAGCCGGGTGCTCACCGATGCGATCAATTCGGTGTCGACTGCCACTGGCGTATCGGCCAGCACCACTGCCAACGGCAGCGGCTCGTTCGCCGGCCAGGATGTGGTGCTCACCGCGACCAACCCGGGCTTTTCGAGCAAAGTGCAGATTACGGCCACCGCCGGCACCGGCACCGGCGGCAACATTACGACCAACGAAGGGGTGTTCAACACGGCCGGAAACTTCACCAACACCGTGGCGGGCGCCAACGCCCCGGCCAGCACGGTGGCCAAGTTCAACATCACCGGCGGCGCGCTGTTCCAAATCGGCCCCGAGGTGAACTTCCAGAACCAGGTGAACGCCAACATCTCGGCCCTCGACTCGCACCTGTTGGGCCGCGATTCGAGCACCACAGGCAACTTTGCCTTGCACGACCTGCACACCGGCGGCACCCAGACCCTGTCGAGCACCAGCCTGACCACCGCCGCGGCCATTGTCGACCAGGCGATCAGCCAGATCGCCACGCTGCGTGGCCAGCTCGGCGCCTTGCAGGCCAACGTGCTGCAAAGCAACATCGCCAGCCAGCAGACCAGCCTGGAGCAAGTCACCTCGGCCCAGAGCAGCATTCAAGACACCGACTTCGCCGCCGAGACCGCCAACCTGACTCGGTCGCAAGTGCTCATCCAGGCCGGCACCAGCGTGTTGGCCATCGCCAACTCCAGCCCGCAGAGCGTGTTGGCCCTGTTGCCCCGGCAATAGGCGAACGTGAGTGAATCAGGGGTGGGCACCGCACGCCGCGCCAGACGCGGTGGGCGGTGCCCGCCTTCGTTTTGACCGGTTTTGAGTTTCAGAACCGGGTAATGGTGTTTCCATGTCAAGCATCAGCTCCGGTCTTAGCACCGGCCAAGGCCTGGTTACCGCCGGAACGGGCCTCATCAGCGGCCTGCCCGTGAACGACATCATCACCGCGTTGATGACGTTCGAGCAGCAGCCGGTGACCGATCTGAACAATCAGATCACCACCGAGACCAATCAGCAAACCGCGCTGCGGACGCTTTCGGCCGCCCTGCTGGCGCTGCAGAGCGACAGTCAGCAGCTCACCAGCCAAAGCGTGCTTGCGTCGCGCAACGTGAGCAGCTCGAACTCGGCGGCCATCACCGGCACGGCCAGCTCTAGCGCCCCGCTGGCCAGCTACCTGGTGACGCCCGTCGCGCAGGCGCAGACGCAAGAGCTACTGTCCAGCGGTTTTTCGGACAGCAACAACACGCCGGTGGGGCTGGGCACGATCACGGTCAAGCTCGGCGGGTTTGTCAATCCGTCCACGTCGCTGGCGCAGCTTAACGGCGGGGCGGGCGTGGCGCGCGGCAAAATCAGCATCACCGACCGCAGCGGGGCCAGCGCCACCGTCGATCTCACCGCCGCCCGAACCATCGACGATGTGGTGAACGACATCAATCAGACCGCCGGCATCCATGTACAGGCTTCGATCAACGGCGATGGGTTGGTCATCACCGATAAGACGGGCCAGGCCGCCAGCAATCTCATGGTGCAGGAGGTCGCCGGGGGAACCACCGCCGCCAACCTGGGCATCGCCAGCTCGGTGGCAGGCGACTCGATCACCGGAACCAGCCTGGTGAGCCTGACCGGCGGCACGCAACTCGCCTTGCTGAACGACAACAACGGGGTGCGCAAAGCGACCGCGGTGCCTGATTTCCAGATCACTTTGAAAGATGGTTCCAGCTTCGCCATCAGCCTCGGCTCGGCTTCGACGCTGCAGAACGTACTCGATGACATCAACAACAATGGCGGCAACGCCGGCAAGCTCACCGCGAGCATCTCGGGCACGCACCTGGTGTTGACCGACAATACGGGCGGGGCGGGTACGCTCAGCGTGAGCGCCCTTAACGGCAGCAACGCCGCCAAAGATCTGGGTATTCTGGGCACCGAGCAGGGCGGCGGCGTGCTGACCGGCAAGCGGATCATTTCGGGTCTGGACACGGTGCTGCTGCAAGACGTCAACGGCGGGGCGGGCATCACCACGCCCGGCTCGGTGCAACTGACCGACCGCAGCGGCGCCACGGCCACCGTTGATTTGAGCGGCGCCAATACGCTGGCCGACGTCATCAAGGCCATCAACGGCGCTGGTTTGGGATTGAACGCCGCCGTGAACACCGCCGGCGATGGCATCACCATCAGCGACACCACCGGCAGTACGACCTCGAACTTGATCATTGCCGACACCGGCGGCGGCACCACGGCGGCCAATCTTCATATTGCCGCGAATGTGGCCGGCAACAGCGTCAACAGCGGCGACCTGAACGAGCGCTACATCAGCGAAAACACCAAGCTCACGCAGCTCAACGGCGGAGCCGGCATTCAGCGCGGGAAGTTTGTGATCACCGACAGCAATGGCAAAAACGCACTGGTCGATCTTACGCAGACCACCATTCAGACGGTGGGCGACGTGATCAACGCCATCAACACCTCGGGCGCCGGCGTACACGCCACGATCAATACCAACGGCGACGGCATTCTGCTCTCCGACACGGCCGGCGGCGCAGGCACCATGCAAGTGTCCGACCTGGGCGGCACCGCCGCCGCCGATCTGCGGCTGGCCGGAACCGCGGTGGCAGGGCAAATCAACGGCGCTTATCGCTACACCGTCGAGGTCGGCCCCAACGATACGCTGAGCGATTTGCAGCAAGACTTCATGACGGCGGGCGCGCCGGTCACCACCAATATCATCAACGACGGCAGTTCGTCGCAACCCTATCACCTGATGCTCGGCAGCACCCAGTCGGGACTTGCCGGGCGGCTGCTCATCGATACCGGCACAACCGGTTTGTCGCTCTCGACGCTGACGCCCGCGGCAGACGCCGTGTTGCAAGTCGGCTCGGGCAGCGGCGCCAACTTGCTGTTTAGCTCGTCGACGAATACCTTCAGCAATGTGTTGCCCGGACTGTCGCTGAATGTCACCGGAACCAGCTCGACCCCGGTCACCGTCACGGTGGGACAAGACAGCACGGCCCTGCTGACGACCATTCAGAACTTCGTGGCCGATTTCAACAAGGTCAGCAGCGCGATTTCGACAGACATCGCTTATGACCCGACCACGCAAAAAGGCGGGCCACTGCAGGGCGACCTGACGGTCGAAACGATCAGCAACACC
The DNA here is from genome assembly GCA_025927475.1 of Pirellulales bacterium. Taxonomy (GTDB): domain Bacteria; phylum Planctomycetota; class Planctomycetia; order Pirellulales; family JAICIG01; genus JAICLL01. Next base: position 11,245 of record JAICLL010000119.1, on the reverse strand, counting down.
ATTTTAAACCTGGTGACGGGCGTGTCGGGCAGCGCCAGCGACAAGACGCGCAGCCTGATGCAAATGGGCGTTTCGTTGTCGGGCGGACAGCTTAGCATCGATGCCAACGCCCTGCAGTCGGCCATTGCCGCCGACCCGTCCGGCGTGGCCGACTTCATCGGCAACGCCAGCAATGGCATGGCCACCCAACTGACCAATGCCCTGAAAAGCTATACCGATCAGTTCAACGGCGTCATCCAGCAGCGCGTCAACACGATCGATCAGCAGATCAACGATCAGCAAACCCAGATCAGTTTCTTGAACTCGCAGCTCGACGCCAAGAAGGCGGTGCTGTTGCAGCAATTCAACAACATGGAGCAGGCGCTGTCGACCATTCAGAACCAGCAGAGCATGCTCGGACAGCTTGCGAACGTGGCCAACCTCAATAGCTTCAACACCACCGGCAGCAGCAGCTCGGGCAGCTCCAGCGGCTCCAGCAGTTCGGGCAGCTCCAGCGGCAAGCTCTTCGGATAACTCAAAATCGGTTTGACAATCAACATGGGTAGCACCTTGGCGGTGCCCAACCTACGAGTTGAGCAAAGGCAGAATCAACATGACCTACCACAACGCTCGCGAAACGTATTTCGATACACAGGTGCTCACTGCCCCCCCGCAAAAATTGCAGCTCATGCTGATCGACGGCGCTTTGCGCTACGGCCGGCAAGCGGCTGACCACTGGCGCGAGGGACGCATCTACGAAGGCGGCGAGGCCCTCATCGGCTGCCAACGCATTCTCACCGAGCTGCTCCGCGGGCTGAAGCCCGAAGTCGCTCCCGCGTTGGTCGAGAACGTGTCGAACGTCTACCGCTATGTGTTTCGCACGCTGGTCGAGGCCGGCATGCGCCGCGACGCCGGCAAGCTGGCCGAAGCCATGCGGCTCTTGGACATCGAGCGCGAAACCTGGCGGCAGGTGTGCGAGCGGCTGGCCACCCAACCCGAGACTCCGGCGATTGTGCCGATCCCACATAGTCCGCTCTGTTCCACCGTCTCGGGCGGCTTCGCGCTGGAAGCGTAAGAGGGATCGGAGGTCAGAGGTCAGGGAACGCCAACGCGGAGAGGGGAGACGCGGAGTACGAGGCATCTCCGCGTCTGGGGCTTTCTTGACGCAGTCATTTGACCGTCCACCCCGTGGGGGCCTATCATGCCCCATGTTAATGTCCCTGAGTTTTGCCGGTCATTCCATGGCCTAAACAGGCATCTGAGAAGCCTGGCCCCCCGACCCCTGCATCCCGACCCCTTTTTATGCTTATCCGCGTAGGCCACTCGCCCGACCCGGACGATGCCTTCATGTTTCATGCTTTGGCCAACGGCAAGATCGACACCGGAAGCTATGAATTCCGCCATGAGCTGGTCGATATCGAAACGCTCAATCAACGGGCGTTTGCCGGGGAGCTGGAGCTGACGGCCCTCAGCCTGCACGCCTATGCCTATCTCACCGAGCGTTATGTGCTTTGCCCGTGCGGCGCCAGCATGGGCGACCAGTATGGCCCGATGGTCGTTGCTCGCCAGCAGCTCTCGCTCGACGAGCTGCGCGGCAAAACGATCGCGGTGCCGGGCAAGCTGACTACGGCGTTTTTGGCCCTGCGGCTGTGTCTGGCGGCTGAGTTCCCCTATGTCTTGGTGCCGTTCGATCGGATTCTCGACGCGGTGGAGGCGGGGGCTTATGAGGGCCAGCGCGTCGATGCCGGGCTGATTATCCATGAAGGGCAGCTTACCTACGGTGAGCGCGGTCTGCATCGGGTGGTCGATACCGGCCAATGGTGGCACCAGCAAACCGGACTTCCCCTGCCGCTGGGCGCTAACGGCGTGCGCAAGGATCTGGGTCCGCGAGTGATGAGCGATGTAACGCGGTTGCTGAAAGAAAGCATTCGCTACGGCCTGGAGCACCGCGCCGAGGCGCTCGACTATGCCTTGGCCTATGGCCGCGACTTGAATCGCGGGCAGGCCGACACGTTTGTGGGCATGTACGTCAACGACTGGACGCTCGATTTTGGCCCGCGCGGGCGCGAAGCCGTGGCTCAACTTCTGGCCCGCGGCCACCAGGCCGGCGTGATTGCCAAGGCGGTAACCCCGGAATATTCGGCCTAACCAATTTTGGATTTTGGATTTTAGATTGGTCAGGGCGCCACGTGTAAAAGGAGCTTCGACCAATCGAAAATCCAACATCGAAAATCGAGAATCCCGTCTCTTGCTTGCCGATCTTGTTGGCCTTGGGCTTGGCGTTGCTGGTGTTCGCCGTGCTGTTCGTGTTGACGAGCGGCGCCATTCTGCCGGCTGCGATCGCGGCCGGCGTCATCTTTGGTGTGGCCGCTTTGCATTACGTGGTGTGGGGCTGGTGGCTCAGCGGCGTGATTCGACGCCAGGTTGACGAGGAGCGACATCAGTAGCTAGGTTCATTTCCCGTCCGCCATTTGATATTGCAGCCAATGCTCGGTCGCTGTTCGGCGGCGGGCATGTTGCCGGCCAGCGCCGCGTCGAGCGCCGCCCGCAGGTCGGCCCCGGTCACGGGAATGCCGCTCTCGGGCCGGCTGGAGTCGAGCTGCCCGCGATAGACGAGCTTCCGCCCGGCGTCGAACAAATAAAAGTCGGGCGTGCAGGCCGCGCGGTAGGCCTGGGCCACTTTCTGCGTCTCATCGTAGAGATAGGGAAAGGAATAACCGCGGGTCTGCGCTTCTTCCTTCATTTTGGCGGGCGAATCGTCGGAATAGGCCGTCGCGTCGTTGGAGTTGATTGCCACAAACGCCGCGCCCCGCGGCTGATAGTCTTTGGCCAGACGGGCCAGCTCGCCCGCCACATGTTTGACAAACGGGCAGTGATTGCAAATGAACATCACCACCAGGGCCGGCGATTGCTGAAAATCGGCCAGCGAGACCGTTCGCCCGTCAACATCGGGCAGAGAGAAATCGGGGGCGCTGGTTCCCAGGGGCAACATGGTGCTGGGGGTTCGGGCCATGTCGGGCAGTCTCCGAAAAAAGTGTGGGTCAATTCTCCCGCTAATCGTACCAAACGGCGCACTGCTTGCTAGGGTGGCTCGTGTGCATAGAGCTTATGTCAACGGCCGGTAGCACCGGCCCTTGGGGCCGAAACATGTGTTAACCGTGCCGGCATAAGGCCGGGAGCTACCTTGCCAAGAGATTCCGCAGCCATGAAATCAAAACTCATCCATGATGAACGCGAAAAAACCTATGTGCTGATCTTCGACACGGGCGACGAAGTGGCCGCCGGGTTGCTTGATTTTGCCAGGCAGCACAAGCTGACGGCGGCTCACTTCACGGCCATCGGAGCACTCGAAAAGCTGACGCTCGGCTATTTCGACTGGCAGAAGAAGGAATACGAAAAAATCCCGCTGCACGAGCAGGTCGAAGTTTTGTCGCTTGTCGGAAACATCGTTGATACCGACCAAGGCCCCAAGCTGCACGCCCATCTCGTGGTGGGCAAACGCGACGGCTCGGCGCATGGAGGACATTTGATCGAAGCCACCGTGCGGCCGACCTTGGAGGTGATGCTCGTGGAATCTCCCCAGCATTTGCGTCGCCGCCACGACGACGCATCGGGCTTGGCGCTGATCAAGCTCTAAGGTGAAGGGCGGTAGCCGCTGAATGCCTGATACGCAGGACCGGTCGCTGGCGCCGCACCGGTTGACATCAAGCGATCGGCCCTTGCCGGCTAAAACCGGTCGCGGGCTTTCAGAAGCAGCATCGCGAACGGCCCGTCTTCGTCCAGCCACGACTGCTCGACTTGCAGCCCCGCGGCATCGGCGAAGCGCTGCACATCGCGCAGGCTGTGCTGGTAAGCGCACGCGGTGCGAATTCCCTCGCCTTTGCGCACCCGAATGCGCGAGCCGCCTATCGCCACGACCTGGTCGACCTGGCTGAGCAGGTGCAACTCGATCCGCCGCAGCGCTTCGTTGTAAAAAGCGTAGTGCAGGAACCGCCGGCGTTGAAAATTACCGGCGAAGCGGCGATTGGCGTGCGATAGCGCGTTCAGGTTCAGGGCCTTGGCCAGTCCGCTTCGGTCGTTGAAGGCTCGTTCGAGCCGGGCGGCATCGCGATTCAGATCGATTCCGACCAGCACGCCGCCGCGCCTGCCGCACAGCCTGGCAATGCCCCGCAGCACCGCGATCGCCTGCGATGGTTCGAGCGCGGCGAGCGTGGCAGCGGCCAGATAAACCATCGTGCGCGCATGGCGCCGCTGCGGCATCGGCAGCGCAAACCGCGCGGTGAAATCGGCGCGCACTGGGATTACCGTAAGATCAGGCGCGCGCTGCGATAGCCGCCGGACGCCGCGCTTCAATTGGGCCATCGACCAATCGACGGGCAAGTACGCCGCAGGCGGCGGCAGATGCCGTAAAAGAACCTGCGTCGTGCGGCAGGGGCCGCTGCCATATTCGACCAGCAGCGACCGGGCGGGCACGCAGCGGCCAATTTCCGCGCCATGCCGGCGCAAAAACGTCCGCTCGACACGGTCGAAGTCATAATCAGTCGAGCGACACAGCGTTTCGGAAATCCGCGCCCCACGTGCATCATACATCAGGCACGGGGGCAATTCTTTCAGCGGCTGACGCAGCCCGCGCACAATTCGCTCGCGCAGGCTGGCCGCCGAAGGACCAAGATTGTACAACGGAACGGTGGGCGCACACGTTGAGCGAAGCATATAAAGACCCGAGGTAGGGGGCGTAAGTCTTCCGAACGGATGCCTTGAGCGGGAAAAGTACGTTAGCAACCGCCGTGCCGCCGCAAGCCAGCCCACAACACCGCGCGCCGCGGGCGGTGATGGTGACAAGCGTGGAAGATTGAAATAGTGCCAGTAGATGCCCGCCCGGACATTAGGCTCTGCCTCAGCCACCAGGCGGTCTGGCGTAGACCAATGCATCGCTGCAATGCTTTTCCGACAACCAGTGCGCCGTAAAACGCTACACCCCCCCATTGAGCCGCTGCTTTGGACTGCGCCACGCTGATTGAGGCCGATTCGCTGGCGATGACATTTGCCGGCGGAGTCGAGGCGCTTCGCGCGGTGAGTTGTTCCATCAAGTCCGGCGAATTTGTCTCACTGGTCGGACCATCGGGCTGCGGAAAATCAACGCTCTTGCGATTGACGGCCGGTCTCTTGGCGCCCAGCGCCGGTCGGTTGACGGTCGCGGGCCAAACGCCTCGCCGGGCGCGCGATGCGCTGCGAGTCTCGTTTGTGTTTCAAGACGCCACGCTCTTGCCGTGGAGATCGGCAGAACGCAATGTCTCGCTGCCGTTGGAGCTGGCTGGCGTGCCGCGCGAAGCACGTCGCCAACGAGCGGCTGCCGGCCTGGCCCGCGTCGGTCTTGGCGAGTTCGTCCGCAGTCGGCCGCGCGAGCTTTCGGGCGGAATGCGAATGCGGGTGTCGCTGGCACGGGCCTTGGTGACGCAGCCGCAACTGTTGCTGTTGGACGAGCCATTTGGCGCGCTCGACGATCTCACCCGCCAAGCCCTCGGCGAAGACCTGCTGGGGCTGTGGAACGAGCACCATTGGACGGCACTGTTCGTCACGCACAACATTGCGGAAGCCGCTTTTCTCAGCACGCGCATCTTGGTGATCGGCCCCCGACCCGGCACGATTGTGGCCGACGTGCGTGTGCCTTTTCCCTCGCAAAGATCGCCCGAATTGCGAACACAGGCAGAATTCGCGCGGTTTGTGGGTGAAGTGGCCGGAGAGCTACGAAAGGAACGATCATGAGCCGGGCGGCGCGTTGGATCGTGCAGTTTGCCTTGCCCCCGCTGGCGCTGGTGGCCCTGGTGGTTGTGGCCTGGCATTTGGCCGTCGTGCTCTTCGATATCAAGCGGTATCTGGTGCCGCTGCCCGAGGCGGTGTTGCGGGCCGCCTGGCAACATCGCGGCACGCTGTTGTCGGGCGCGCGACTAACGGGCGAGGCGGCCCTGGCAGGCTTCGGCTGCAGTCTGGTGGCAGGCTTTGTGGTGGCCTGTGTCTTTGCCCAGTCGCGGGTGATTGAGCGAAGCATCTATCCCTATGCCATCTTCTTGCAGACGGTGCCAATTGTGGCCATTGCTCCGCTGATCGTGCTGTGGTTTGGCTATGGATTTCGCAGCGTGGTCGTGGTGGCGCTGGTCATCAGCATCTTCCCGATCATCACCAACGCCACGGCGGGCTTGACAACGATCGACCCGAATCTGCGGGAACTCTTCACGCTGGCCGGGGCGTCGCGCTGGCAATTGCTGGTGAAGCTGCGTCTGCCGGGCAGTGTGCCGAACCTGGTGACCGGGGCGCGCATCTCCGCCGGGCTGTCGGTGGTGGGGGCGATCGTGGGCGAGATGTTCGCCGGATCATATCAGGACGAGAACGGCCTGGGCTATTTGATTTTTCAATCGAGCGGGCAGCTCAGCACCGACTTGCTGTTTGCGGCGATTTTTGCCTCGGCGCTGCTCGGCATGGTCATCTTCGGCGCCGTGAGCCTGGTGGGCGGGGCGGCGAACCGCTGGTGGCGCGGCGAGAGACTCTTGAGGTGACCCTGGGATCGAGATGATCTGTTCTTGGTGTAAGGCGAACTTCGGTAGGGAACGGACTCCGTGCCGTTCCGTGAGGGGCGGCGCGGCGTCGAATCGCAGTTCACGGAACGGCACGGAGTCCGTTCCCTACAGATCGTTCGCCTCGCGATCATCTGTCGAGAGCGGCGCAGCCAGACGAGCTTCCAATTTGTCTCGCCCCGCCAGTATTTCCAGCTCGATCACCAGCGCGAGTAGCGGCCGCCGGCCCAACCGATCGGTTTGCAATTTGACCAAGTCTTTCGAAGTGCAAACGAGCATTTCCACATCTAGCGAATTGGCCCAGGTGGTCAGCAGTTCGATGTCCTGGCGGCCATAGGCGTGATGATCGGGAAACTCGCGGAAGTCAACGATTTGCGCGCCGGTGTTTTGGAGCGTATGTCGAAAGCCAGCCGGGTTGCCAATGCCGCAGAACGCGGCGATGCGCAGGCCGGCAAGTTGCGCCAGTGGCTGTTCTTGCCCAGCGGCCGCCAGCAGCCGGCGCGGTTGATGGGCCACTTCGCACCACAGCGCCCGCGGGGCCAAACGGCGAACGCGCGACGCGATGCGTGCCCGTTCGTCCGCTGTCAGCATGTCTGCCCGCGATAGCGCCACGACATCGGCCCGCCGCAGACCCGTGAGCGGCTCGCGCAGCGTGCCGCGCGGAAATACATGCTCGAAACCGAACGGCTCCAGGGCATCGATGAGCACCAGGTCGAGATCGCGCGCCAAGCGGCGGTGTTGAAATCCATCGTCGAGCACAATCAACTGGCACTCGAATTCCTCGATCGCCAGCCGGGCGGCGGCCACACGGTCGCGCTCTTGCACATGAGGCACGTCGGGCAAGCGCTGTTCCAGTTCGAGCGCCTCATCGTTCCGGGCGCCGTGCTCCGCGCCGTAGCCGCGGCTGACCAGCGTGACGCGCACGCCCTGGGCGCGATACCAGCGCGCCAACCACTCGACCAGGGGCGTTTTGCCGGTCCCGCCCAACGTCAGATTGCCGACGCTGACCACCGGCACATCGACCTGCACGATTTCGGCCCGGCCTGAGTCGTAGCGCCAATTCCGCGCCCGCATCGCGGTGGCATACAGACATTCTGCGGCGCGCAACCCGCCGCGCATCGCCATCGCGGCCGCTCCGCGCCGCCGACCGCTGACAAGCTCGCGGAATTCAGACGGAGAGAACATGGCGCTGTCTTTGCGTCGGAACGAGAAACTTATCGGCGGCGGAATGTACTATCCTTCGTTGCGGCTCATGAGCACGACCGCTTCGTGAAGGCCGGATTTGCTTTGGCGTCTGCGCATTCGCTCAATGGCATCCAGGCGAAAACCGAATTGCTTAAAGATCTCGGCTAAGAACTCGTCGCTCGGCAATGGGTTTCCGTAAAACTTGCTATTCCCAATCACATACGCAAGCCGCGCGTTCGATGAGCATACAGTCGCGACCTGCTCGGCGTGGTCGTACATGTCATTAAAGTATTTCACCACGTAACTCTCCATGAGCGATCCGCCGGGTGACACCGCAGAGCGGTACGGCGAAAGGAGCTCGGTGAGGAAGGCGTTCTGCGGCTGCACGCCCTCGGCGAGCACTGATGTCGCCTTTCCCCAGGTCCCTCCAATCGCTTCTGTTTCTAACGTTCCGACGCTCTTGGGATCGGTGACAAAGTCGAAGAAGAAGAGATGCGGTCGCGTTTCTCGTGCATAACTGAACTGTCCGAGGGCAGATTATCGAGGGCCTTCTTCGCCTGCCGAAGAAAGGGTAGATATGCATCGATTGAGCGCGTCTCAGCTTCATCGTCGACTACGATCGTCGCGCTATACCGTATGTCCTCCGCGGCGAGGCCAAGTGAATGAGAAAAGATCGCAGCGACGGAGTTCTCGTAGATGTCGCCCAGCTTTCGATGAATGCTGGTGATCGTGCCGCCAGACAGTGCCGCGGCAATGTACTCCGCAGAATCAAGTCCGAAAATGCTGAAGACGGGATCCTGCCGATAGCGCTGCAGCAATTCCTCTTTCGCCTTGCCCGCTTTTTTTACAGGGCCAGGGATATAGGAATCGAGCTTCCCGAGATGTCGGATGGTTATATCGAAAAGCGTTTGCTCAAGCGGCGAGTGGATGTCCGGAGACTGTGACTTCCGTGCCATTGATCTGCTCACAGCCAGAAAAGCACTTTCGACCTCGATCGAGATATATACATCCGTGCATCATGCTAGCACCGCTGTCGCAGAAGGTCAACCGACGGCGCGAAAAATCGAGGCGGGACTATATACTCAGTCGTGCAGAGACACTCGCCAGCTAACGGGATCGTGCAGCGCCGCTACAGCTTCTTGCAAATCGCCTCGGCCATCTCGCGGGTACCCACCGCGGTGGGGTCGTCGCGGTGCGGCTTCAGATCGTAGGTCACGCTTTCGCCTTCGGCGATCACGCCGGCCACGGCCTTTTCCAAACGGTCGGCCGCGTCGGTCTCGCCCAGGTGCCGCAGCATCAACATGCCCGAGAGAATCAACGCGGTGGGATTCACCTTGTTCTGTCCCTTGTATTTGGGAGCGCTGCCGTGCGTGGCCTCGAAGACGGCGCCTCCGGGACCGATGTTCGCGCCCGGCGCGACGCCCAGCCCGCCCACCAGGCCCGCTGCCAGGTCGCTCAAGATATCGCCATACAAGTTCTCCAGCACCAGCACGTCATACAATTCAGGCTTTTGCACCAACTGCATGCACATGTTGTCGACGATGCGGTCTTCGAATTCGATGTCCTTGTATTCGTTCGCCACACGCCGGGCAACCTCTAGCCACAGCCCGTCAGTGTGCTTCATGATGTTCGCCTTGTGGACGCAAGTCACTTTTTTGCGGCCATTCTCGCGGGCGTAGTCGAAGGCACAGCGCACAATCCGCTCGGTGCCCGATACGCTGATCGGCTTGATCGAAATGCCGGTTTCTTGCGGCCCGGTCTTCACCTTACGGTCGGGCGAGATTTGATTGATGAAATCGATCAGCTTGCCGGTCTCGGGCTTGCCGCGCTCGAACTCGATGCCGGCGTAAAGATCTTCGGTGTTCTCGCGCACGATCACCACGTCGACCGGCACATTGCTAAAAAACGTGCGCACGCCCTTGTATTGCTTGCAGGGCCGGATGCAGGCAAACAAGCCCAGCGCCTGCCGCAAATGCACGTTGATGCTGCGAAAGCCGGTGCCCACCGGCGTGGTGATGGGGGCCTTCAGGGCACACTTGGTGCGGCGGACGCTTTCCATGACCGCCTCGGGCAGCGGCGTGCCGGTGCGCTGCATCACATCGACGCCGGCCTCTTGTACGTCCCAATGGATTTTGACGCCGGTCGCGTCGACGCAGCGGCGGGCGGCCTCGGCCAGTTCGGGACCGGTGCCATCGCCCGTGATCAACGTCACGTCGTATGCCATGTGCGAAACCTCATTACCACTCGCAGGATAAGTAAGTTTGCCAAACTAACAAATGCGGCGGTGGTGGTCAACGCACAGCGGACAGCCGGTCAGCATGGCGTCCGCCTGCCGTGCCGTTTATGCTAAGCGGATCGACCGTCCGCGGAACCGAGCACGGATACCCACCTCGTGGCCAGTCTCACCGTTGAAAATTACGTCAAGGCGATCTTTCAGATTTGCTTCGCGCAGTCGGGCCGGCCGGCGGCGACGGGGCAGGTGGCCGCTGCGCTGAGCGTTTCGCCGGGCACGGTGACCAGCATGCTGAAAACCTTGAGCGAAAGTGGCCTGGCGACCTACGCCCCTTACGAGGGCGTGCGGCTCACGGCGGCCGGCAGCGCGCTGGCCTTGCGCGTAATGCGGCGGCACCGGCTGATTGAATTGTTTCTGGTCAAGACGCTCAAACTCGCCTGGGACGAAGTGCACGAAGAAGCCGAGCACATGGAGCACGCGGTCAGCGACCGACTGGTCGATCGGATCGACGAATTCTTGGGCTTCCCTCAGACCGACCCGCATGGAGACCCGATTCCGCGGGCCGACGGCTCATTGGAAATGCCCGCCAGCCGCACGCTGGCCGAATGCCCGGTGGGCTTTCAGTTTTGCCTGGTGCGTGTCGTCGATCAGTCGTCCGAGTTTTTGCGATTTTTGACCGAATCTGGGCTGCCGCTGGGCGCGCGGGGAGAGGTCGTCGCGAGTTCCGCGGCGGGCGGGGTGCTTACCATCGCGGTCGCGGGTCGACAAACCAGCCTGGGACGCGAGGCCGCCGAAAAAATCCTCGTGACCGCCTCGTAGCCTAACTATCCTCGCGGCTTTGTGATCATGGCGGGCAAGCAAGAACGCTTACTCGATGGTCGCGACCGTTTGACGTCCGCCGCTTCGACGTCTACAACTAGCAAGCAAGGACGCGTACTCAAAGGGCGTCGGCGGCCGATGAGGGGCCCTCGCAATGGGGACCTGCGAACCTGGTCAGGGGAGAAATCCAGCAGCCATAAGCAGTCAGCCCTTTGTGCGGTGGGCCTCTCATCCGCCGCCGATCGAGTAGCCCCGTAAAGCAGCCCCGGCACTCCGTGACGGGGATCGTGGCCGCCGGGGCCGACCGCCTTTTTCGCTCTGTAGGGAACGCCCTCTGTGGCAATCCCGTTCGGCACGCCATTTTATCCGTGTCCTAGAACGTAGCGTAAGAGCGATATGGTAGCCTATTTTGGGAGTTCTGAGGGTTCGAGGCGCCGCTTGGTGGCTGTTGCACGTT
>JAICLL010000038.1 GCA_025927475.1 Pirellulales bacterium | reverse complement strand
GACGATTCTCGCATCTCTTTATAAACCACCGTCAGCAACCACCGGGCAAGCCGGTGGCATGGCAATGTTCCGCGCGGAAGAGGAACAAGGCATTTGCCGAATAGATTGGTCAAAACCGATCAGGAGGACGCAAGTGCGGCTTCGCTACTTCGCGTCGATCGTCACGCCCGGATAGTCGTCGGTGCGGAACGGCGTCAGCGGCAGCCCGGTGCGGCTGTAAACATTGCACACCGGGTTGTCGGCCCAGGCGTAACGCACGGCCGCCGGTTCGCTCACGTCGTCCGACCAAACCTCGATCTTGTCGCCCACGATCTGCGCCTTGGCCCAGACGAATTTTGCTTTCTCGCCTTCAGCCGGCGCGGCGGCGATGGCAAACCCGCGCGGCTCGGCCACGTCGAAAGTTCTCAGGCCGCCTTCGGCATGGTCCATCGTGAGCACAATCTTGTTGCCTTGCTTCTCCATCGACCTATAACGCGGGCTTTGGCAGGGCACGTTCACGCCGTAATCACGGGCCAGCGCCCACCGCGCCAATCGCTTGGCCACGTCTTGCTTGTTGCGCGGATGGATGTCTTTGCTTTCGCCCAGGTCGATGATCACCGCTTCGCCGGTCTTGGGCAATTTGTCCATCGTCAGGGTTTGGGCTTCGCGCAGCTCGGCCCAGGCGCTGTCGGCCGGCTCGGATTTTTCGGCCATGAAGTCGGCCAACTGCACCCAGTAAAACGAGAAATCGCCGATGCCCCATTCGTCGCGCCAGTTTTGAATCATCAGCGGAAACAGATCGCGATATTGATGGGCCCGGCCCGCGTTCGATTCGCCCTGATACCAGACGGCGCCGCGCATGCCATAGCCGATCGTCGGCTTCAGCACGCCGTTATAGATATTGCCCGGTCGCGCGTTGCCGGTCATGTTCCGCTCGGGATTGAACGGCTGGGGCGGCGGCTGTGTGCCTTCAGCCTTGGCCTTCTCGGCGGCGTCTTTCCATTCGGCCAGCTTTTTCTCGTACTCGGCCATCGCTTCCGGCAGTTTGCTTTCCAGTTCTTTCCAGCGGGCCAGCAGCGGCTTAAACCGCTCGTCGGCGGCCAGGCGCTCGCGGTTGATCCAGGCTTCGCAGGCCGATCCGCCCCAGGCGTCATCGATCAGTCCGACCGGCACGCCCAGCGTTTGGTGCAGTTGCCGACCAAAGAAATAGCCGACGGCCGAAAACGACCGGGCGCTCTCGGGCGTGCAGAGTTGCCACTGCCCTTGAAAATCGCTCTTCGGCTCCTGCGTGCCGATCTGCGGCACCGAGATCAGCCGCAGCTTGGGAAAGTTGGCCGCCAGGCATTCCAGATCGGCGTCGTTGGCGGCGCCCACGTCCCATTGCATGTTCGACTGGCCGGAGCAGAGCCACACTTCGCCGATCAGCACATCGTCGAGCGTGATGGTGTTTCTGCCGCGGACGGTCAACGTGTGCGGCCCACCGACGGCCAGCGGCTGAAGCGTGACGGTCCATTTGCCGTCGCCGCCCGCCTTGGTCATATGCTTTTGGCCAGCGATTTCCACGGTCACTTCTTCGTCGGGATCGGCCCAACCCCAGACGCGGTCGGCGGCGTCGCGCTGCAGCACCATGTGATTGCCAAACAGGGCGGGCAATTTGACGTCGGCCCGTGCGGCATGTCCGGCGGAGGCGACCAGGGCAGCGGTCAGGCAGAGCCTGCTGATCGATGAGAGGAAAAAGCGGTTCATGGTGAATTCCTTCGGTCGAGAAATCGGAACGTCCAGTGTACTTCGGCGGCGGGGACGTTTCCAGTTGCCCTTATCGGTTTTGACCATCAAACCGGGGCAGAGCACGTGTGAGGCCGTAGGGTGGGCCGAGCGCAGCGAGTCCCGCCTGCTGGCGGCGACTCGGCGCGGCACGCTGATGCGGCAAGTGGAAGCATGTCGCCTTTAAAACAGCTTCATTTGCTCCTCGGCCCGAGCCAGGGCCTCCTTGGTGAAGCGACAGCCGCAAAGTTCGTGACCGCCTTGCCCTGGCGGCCGTAAAGGTCGGTTTCGATTTGCAGCGTCAAGACCGCCCGGCTCCAGCCATGATCGGTTGCCTTGCGCGCATACCAAAGGCGCTCGGCTCGTTCTCTGAGCTTGAACAGCAGCACGACGTTATGACTCCAGGGAAGCCCAGCAAGTTCCAGTGGAACGCGCTACGCCAAGTTCGACATAGGTTGTGATCCCATCGCCTCGTCGCGGGGCAAGACGCGGGAGATTTCGATATCGAGCAGCCGCGGGGAGCTTGGTTCGAGCGCACGGTCACCGGCTGGGAAGCCCGGAGCGACGACGCGGTCGCCGATCGCATTCTTCCTCGTTCCGTTCATGTGCGTTTGGTTTACGTCAGGGCTTGCTCGGTCTCGTACGTCCGCCGCTTGCCGTCCGAGCGGACGTTGTCCAGCGCGATCTGATAGAGCTGCTGGCCGCTCGCCGTAGGATAGTTGCCGGTGATGCACGCCTGGCAAATCTGATCGCTGTTCAACTCGATCGCTCGGGCAATCGAGTCGAGCGGCAGATAACGCAGCGAATCGGCCCCAAGCTGATCGGCCATCCGGGCCTGGCCCTCCTCGGTCAACTGCCCGTCTTCTAGAAACCGCGGCGCGAAGAGTTCTTGGATGGTCGACATATCGATGCCGTAGAAGCACGGCGCGATGATCGGCGGGCAAGCCACTCGCACGTGAATCTCGCGAGCCCGGCCGAGCTCGCGAATGCGGCTCAACAGCACCTTCATGGTGGTCGAGCGGACGATCGAGTCTTCGACCAGCAGCACGCGCTTGTCTTCGAGCACTTCGCGCAACGGCGTGTATTTGGCCTCGGCCTTGCGCTTGCGGCTGGTGGCGCCTTCGATAAAGGTGCGGCCCGTGTAGCGGTTGCGAATCAATCCCTCCAGCGACGGCACCCCCAGGCGAAACGCCATCGCGTCGGCCGCGGCTTTGCTGGTGTCGGGCACGGGCACCACAATCGTGTCTTCATCGATCGGGGCCGTTTCGAGCCGGGCCAGCTCTTCGCCCAGCGCCTTGCGAGACAGATAGACGCTGCGACCGTCCATCGTGCTGGCCACGTTGGCAAAGTAAATCCACTCGAAGAAGCAATGTGCCGATCGCGGGCTGGCCGCGAAACGCTCGATCGCGAAACGTCCGTCGCTGATGGTGATGGCCTGTCCCGGCGGCAGCGACTTGATGCTTTCGGGTTTGAAACCCAGATTCAACAGCGCCACGCTTTCGCTGGCCGCGGCGAACAGCGGCGCCTGCCAGGCATAGCTGAGCGGTTTGATGCCCAGCGGATCGCGCGCCACCAGCATATCGCCCAGGGCGTTCAGAAAGACCAGGCTATAAGCGCCGTCGAACCGCCGCGAAACGTTGCGCCACATTTCGATCAGCGCAGGCCGGCGGTCGCCCGACAGCTCGCGGCTGATTTCGTGCATGATGATTTCAGTGTCGTTGTCGCGGGCCAGGTGGTTGTTGCCGTCGGCCAGCAGGTCGTGCCGCAGTTGCTGGTAGTTGGCCAGTTGGCCGTTGAAGGCAAAGCTGAACCACTTGTGCTTTTGCAGGTGGTGCCGTTCAAAGGGCTGGGCATAGCTGCGGTCTTCGGCGCCGCAGGTGGCGTAGCGGACATGCCCAATGGCGGCGCCCCCGGCATATTCTTGCATCAGGCTTTCGGCCTTGCCGCGGTGGCTGAGCCGAAACACCTCGCTCACTCCGCCCAATTGGCGGTAGGTGTCGATCAGCTGATTGCGGTCGGGGTTGAAGGTGGTAAAGCCGGCCGAGAGCTGCCCGCGGTTTTGAATGTCCAACAGCATCCGCGGCATGAGGCGGGAGACTTCGTCCGGCCCCTGTTCCGGGCAGAGCGGGCTGGCTGGATGGCCCGGCAGGTGATAAATGGCCGCCACACCGCACTCGTGATGGAGTTCGCTCATCGCTACCTGCTAAGGATTCGCCGTCCCATGAGAGAAAAAGGCCCGCCCCTTGCCGGCCGCAAGCTATTATATGGGAACCAACTCCGCCTGCATAGGAAGGCCGGCGCGAAGCGGCATCATCGTTGACAGGGTGGCAGGTCGGCGTGAAAATGCCGCCTTCCGTTCCGCCGCGTCAGGGGGATGTTACGCCTTTTTAGGGTTCAGATCGTTTTAGGTGTTGCGTGACAAATGCCCAGAACACCACGGCATCATCCCTGCGCACGAAGGTTGCCGCTGCGGCGGAATTGATCGTGGTGAAGGTGGGCACGCGCGTACTGACGCGGCCCGATGGCATGCTCGACGACGCGCGCATCGCCGCGCTGGCCGAAGAGCTGCACCAGATCATCGACGCCGGGCGTCAAGTCGTGCTGGTCAGCTCCGGCGCGGTGGGCGCCGGCATGGGCGCGTTGAAGCTCACGCAGCGGCCGCGCGATCTCGACCATTTGCAGGCTGTGGCCGCCATCGGACAAAGCCGATTGGTGGAGACCTACGACCGTTCACTACGGGCCTTTGGGCGCCACGCCGCCCAGGTGCTGCTGACGGCCGACGACTTGGACGACCGCACGCGATATTTGAACGTCCGCAATACGCTGCGCACCCTGCTCGAATACGGCGCCGTGCCGATCATCAACGAAAACGACACCGTCAGCGTCGAGGAACTGCAAACCACGTTCGGCGACAACGACCGGCTGGCGGCCATGGTCACCAACCTGATGCGCGCCCCGCTGCTGGTGTTGCTGTCGGATGTCGAGGGACTGTACGACGGCGATCCGGGCAGCGACGGCGCGCGGCTGATTTCGACCGTCACCCGGCTCGACGACGCCACGATGGCCCTGGCCCGCGACCGCAAAACCGGCCTGAGCAAAGGCGGCATGGCCAGCAAGCTGGCCGCCGCGCGCATGGCCACGTTGGCCGGCGAAAACGTGATCATCGCCAGCGGGCGGCAGCCCGGCACGCTGCTCCGCATTTTGGCGGGCGAACAAGTCGGCACGCTGTTCGTGGCCCAGGGCCAGACCATTCCTTCATGGAAGCGTTGGATCGGTTTCACGGCTCAGCCGCGTGGCGGGCTGGTGCTCGACGACGGCGCGCGCCGCGCGATCGAGAAACAGGGCCGCAGCCTCTTGGCCATCGGCGTCGTCGAGGTGGTGGGCGAATTTCAGAAAGGCGACGTCGTGGCCCTGCGCGACGCGGCGGGCTGCGAGTTTGCCCGAGGATTGACCAATTATGCGTCGAGTGAGATCGCGCGCATCAAGGGGCTGAAAACGGATGCCATTGCGGCGGCTCTGGGGCATTGCCCTTATCAAGAGGTGATTCACCGCGACAACATGGCGGTGACGACGGGATTCAGGGTTCAAGGTTAGCCGCCTTTCGCTGGGGCGAACTTAGCGCTAAGTCCGCTGATCGCGCGCGTCCGCGGCACTCGGCCTCTGGCTTCGCTTGCCCCGGCACGCCTTCGGACCTATCGCGGGCGTGGTCGACGCGGATCAGGTGAAGAGTCTTGATTGGCGGGCGCGTAAGGCCGTTCGAATCGGTTCGGTTCCGGCGCCGGTGGTGGCTGAAGTCGTGAGACGCCTGCAAACCTTGCCGCCGGGCGCGCACGACTAACGCGCGTCGTTCGCCTTACAGCTCAAACACTTGCTGCACTCGCGGATGGCCAAATCCGTTGATGGAGACGATGATGTCATCGCGTTGAAGTGTCGTCCCGACGCTTACTGACAGACTCGCAGAGTTTTGGCAGACCTTCTAAAGACGACTCCATCGCGGCAGATACCGACTTCGTCTTTTCGCTTATGCCTTTGCGTATCGCATCGTCGGCTTGCACCCACGCCGTGGTGAGAGAGGTTACCGCAGTGATCAGAAGGAGTCCCAAATAGGAAGTGAGTCGAAAAGTAACGCTGTGAATTTCCATGGGATTGCTACTTTGAGTTCTGTGGTCGAAAGTGCCGCCAAGTCCGCCGTCGATGCGGCACCGCGCGTTCCCGCGGTATGGGTGGACGAACTGGAACAATTGATTCGTCCGGGCGAGCATGAGCCCACTGACGCAAAACAGTGAGCTGCGGATTGCTTGGGGCGGGCATCGACGACGTTGCCTTCGTGGAGAGCCGGCGCGGCGATGCTTCCGCGTGCCTGAGACCCGAAGAGAATGACTTTTTCAGGGTGAAACGGCTTCACGATCCGCGCGGTGATGCGCTGAATCAGCGCGTGAATACTGCTATCAGCGACTTTTGACGACGTTTTCGACGGTGAACTTTTTACTCGGAGTCGTGCTTTCTGCTAAAATCACTCTGTGCTCAGTTTCGTTGCGATGATGACCAAACGGCTATCGAGATTCGGCGCCGCGAAGCGGGCCGATTGACCCATGAAAACCTGTCCCGCGTGCTCCGCGGAAAACACCGCTGACGGCAAGTTCTGCTCCGCTTGCGGCGGCGTGCTCGTGCGGGGGCCGGAGGCAACGGTTGATCACAACCCTGCGAAGAACGCCAGCGCTTGCCCGACGATTTCCGACCCGGATTCGTCGGCTCATGGCCGGTTCCTGCCGGGAACCAAAATCGCCGGCCGCTATCGTATCGTGTCGCTCGCGGGCCGGGGCGGCATGGGTGAGGTCTATCGCGCCGATGGCTCGAAGCTCGGTCATCTGGTGGCGCTCAAGTTCCTGCCGCGCGGCGTCGCCGAGAGCTCGAGGCGCTTTCAGTTGTTTGCGAGCGAGTTGCGATTGTCGCGGCAACTCGCGCATCCCAATGTTTGCCGGGTGTATGACATCGACGAGGTGGAAGGCCAGCACTTTTTGTCGATGGAGTTTATCGACGGCGAGGACCTGAAAGGTTTGCTGCGCCGCATCGGGCGTTTGCCCGGAGACAAGGGCCTCGAGATTGCCCAGCAGCTTTGCGCGGGTCTGGCGGCGGCCCACGAGAAGGGGGTGTTGCACCGCGATCTGAAGCCGGCCAACATCATGATCGATGGCCGGGGCCAGGCGCGGATCACCGACTTCTGCCTGGCACGCCTGGAGAACAGTGCCAACGGCTTCGGCGAGATTGCCGGCACACCGGCCTACATCGCGCCCGAGCAATTGGCGCGCGGCGAGACGACGATCCAGAGCGATCTCTACTCGCTGGGGCTGATCCTCTAACAAGGACTTCCGACGCATTGGGCAGTTGCTCAACGTGGAGACGGTGCTGGAAGGCAGCGTACGCAAGTCGGGCAACCGCCTGCGCGTGACCGCCCAGCTCGTCACCAGCAGTTGGGCCGCGGAGCAGACGGCTTCGCGAGCGAGAAAGTGCTACGTCGGCAAAGGCGCAGCGCGCTGCGCCTTTGGCGGTGCTGCGTGAGTTGGCTGCGAATGCCGACGACGCAGCCCAGTCCTCCCCGATTGGTCAATCCGAAGACGCAGCAGCGTTTCGTC
Organism: Pirellulales bacterium; assembly: GCA_025927475.1. Lineage (GTDB taxonomy): Bacteria > Planctomycetota > Planctomycetia > Pirellulales > JAICIG01 > JAICLL01. The sequence continues at coordinate 35,807 of JAICLL010000038.1, read as the reverse complement.
CTGCTGCCCGAGGAACAGTACGCCCAATTGGCCGCATATGACGCGGGCCCCTGGCCGGATGAGGAAAGAGATCTGCTGCGGGCAGGCGACGAGTCGGTCCAAAGCCCTTTTAACTTCGACGAGTTCGCAGAAGTTCGCGGCCTCGCTGCAGAGATCTCGTTCTATCCCGCCGTCGGTAGTTGCTGAGATTGTGAGGCGTCTGCAGATCTTGCTGCCGGGCGCGCACGACTAACGCGCGTCGTTCGCCTCACAGCTCAAACACTTGCTGCACTCGCGGATGACCGTATTCGGCGCCGCCGGTAAGGATCATCAGATTGGGCAGCGGATTGGTTTGGCCGGAGCTGTGCGTGTGCCCGCACAGCACGGTGAGCCGCCGCTCAGGATGGTCGCGCATGATCTTCAGCAGGGTTTGCCCGACGGCCAGGCACGTGAAATGGGGCAGCCATTCATCGTTGGAGATTTGCCCCTGATGCCAGCAGGCCTCGCGCAGCGGCGGCACGTGGGTGAGCAAGAAGACCCGGTCATAACGGTCGAGCGCTTCGGGCAGGCGGCGCTCGACGTGGGCCGCGGCGGCATCGCCCATCTCGCGCAGCAGCGGCCAGCGCTCGCGCTTGCCGACGCCCGCCAGCTCTTCGATCAGCCGATAGTCGTTCATCATCACCAGCGAGCGCTCGTAATCGCCCAGCCGGGCGTCGGCCCAGCCGTCGTGCCCCACCAGCCCCACGCCGGGCGCCAATTCGCACACTCCCGCCGTGGTGAGAAACGTCAGGTTCGGCTGCTCGCGACAGAGTTCTTCGACTTCGGCCCGCACGCGGCGAATCGAGCCGAAATAATAATCGTGGTTGCCGAGCACAAAAAAAATGGGACAGGCAAACCGCTCGCCGATGTGCCGCAGACGGCCCGCGACGTCGGGCGCTTCGCCGATATCGCCGCCGATCAGCAACACGTCGGGCCTGGCTTCGGCCACGCGGCGCAAAAACGCCTCGATGCCGGCGGCCTTCAGAAAGTTCAGATGAAGATCAGTCAGCCAGACGACGCGGGTCATTTCTTGCCGAGGGCGTAGAGAAACTTCTTGCCGCGCACGTAAATCCGCCCGCCCGATACCGCCGGCGAGGCCGTGGTTTCGTCGTCGAGGATGTTTTCAGAAAGTTTGGAGAATCGCTCGCTGGCAGCCACCACGGTTGCCACGCCCTGCATGTTGAGAAAATAGATTCGTCCTTCCGCCGCGATCGGCGAGGCCTTGTAATCGCCCGGCAGCCGCTTCTTCCATTTCTGATGGCCGGTGTGGGCGTCGTAGCACTTGGCGACGCCGTTATCGCTGACGGTGAAAAGCAGATCGCGCCACAACACCGGACAACAGGTGTCGGGCGTCGCTTCCTTTTCTTTCCAGGCGACGTCGCGGCGAGTCAACTCGCCCACTCCGCCAAGCTTCACCGCCAGCAGATCTTTGCGCATGCCCTGGGTGGCGAAAATCATGCCCAAACCGGCGGTGGGGCCGGTGATGGTCCGCCCGCCCACAATGCCCGGCAGATACCAAAGCTGCTTGCCGGTGTTTGGATCGTAACTATCCAATTGATTCGCCCCCATGACGACAAGCTGCGGTCCTTGAGCGGTCTGGACGAAAAGCGGCGTGGTATAGGAATCGCATTCTTCGGCATCGGCGCGGGTCATGCGGGCCGATTTCCACTTGGGCTTTCCGGTGCGCTTATCGTGGGCCACCAGATAGCTGGCGGCGGGCTGATCGGAAACGCCCGAAAGCGAATCTTGCATGCAGGCCGAGATGACCAGATCGCCATAGAGCACCGGACTATTGGCATGGCCCCACCAAATGCTGTAGGGACCGTAGTCGTCTTGCAGATTTCGCCGCCAGAGTTGCTGGCCGTTGAAATCGAAGGCGGCCAGCAGGCCGTTACCAAAGTGCACGACCACCACCTTGCCATCGGTCACCGGCGAAGGGCTGGCGTTGTTGTGAGAATGGTGGAATTTTTGCGAGCCGCGGTCCGGGCTGCCCTGGCCCGGGCTACCGCGGGGAGTCTCCGCAGTGCCGACTTCGCGGCTCCAAAGCGTCTGACCGTTGTCTCGCCGCAGCCGGAGGAGCAATAGCTTGTGGTCATCCTGCGTGGTGACAAACAGGGCGTCTTGCCATATGGCGGGCGTGCTGTCGCCCCAGCCTGGCAGCTCGACTTTCCAGGCGATGCCGCGCTGTTCGTTCCAATTCAGCGGCAACCGTTCTTCTTGGCTGGTGCTGTCGCCGCGCGGCCCGCGCCACTGAGGCCAGTTCTCGGCCCGTGCGGGTGGGGCTGCAATCAGGCAAATCAACGTGATCGCGCCGTGCAACCAGGGATAAACATCGGACAGATCGGGCACGCGCAAACCTCCTCGTAGATAGTTAGCTATTGCGAGACGCGCTGGCTTTTAATGAACGATGCCCCTTCTTGCAACGCTCGCTTTAATTCCGGTAGGCTGAGTATGCAGGGTGACTTTGATTCTTCCCCGCAGCGTGGTGACGTTCATTGATCGTCACAAGGCTTCACTCGCTGGTCCCCTCATGGCCGTTCGTGCTCCGGGACCAATAACACTGAGCACGGCGCTTGCGACAAAACCTTGTCCGACGTGCTGCCAAGTAAAAGAAGCCGTTCCAACATTCCACGCCCGTGCGTGCCAAGCGCCACCAGGTCGATTTGCTCCGTACCGATGACCCGCAGAATCTCCTCGGCGGCGTGTCCCTCGAACACCAAGGGCGGCTGACCTTGAAAAGGCGGCGGCAACTGCCGACAGCACGCCGCCAGTTCCGCCAGCTTCGTCTGCTTGTCGGCTTCGTGCTCTTTCAGCCAGGCCTGGGCCATCGCCTCGGCTTCGTCGTCGCGCACGCGCTGTTCAAGCCACTCGGGCACATTGCCGGCATGCAGCGATTCGACCACCGTCATAATCCGGCCCGTTGAGTGAGCCGGCCAATGCAGCCGGCCCAGGAAGTCGGCAGCCTGCTGACTGGCCTGCGAGCCGTCGTGGGCCAAAAGCACTTTGAACGCCGGCTGCTCGGTTGCCTGGTCGCCGCTGCGGACGATGAGCGTGGGGATTCGCGCGGCGTGGGCGACCGCGTTGGCCACGCTGCCCAAGGAAAGCCCGTGAATGGGACCGCTGCCCCGAGCGCCGATCACGACGATTTCGGCCCTCCATTGGTCGGCTGCCAGCAAAATGCCCTGTCGCGGGTGCTTGGCGCCCACGATGGTATGGGCACGTTCCGCCAGCTCGCGCGGCAGCCGGGCACGGGCTTCGCCAAAGACGGCCTCGGCCAAGGCCTGGCGAGCGCGATCGATCACCTCGGCGCCGGCGTCGCTGCCCGAGGGGTGCCGCATCTCGGGCGGCGTGTAATACAGCGCCACCTGGTCTTGCGACCCGGTCAACAGCCGGCCCGCGAACCGCACGGCACCGAATGCGCCGCTCGACCCATCGACACCAATCAGGGCTTTCATGAGACGCTCGTGGTTTCGTGCCTTACCGGCGCCGCCGCGTGGCGCGTTACGGCTTGATCGACCTCAGGGGCTTGGTCGCGGCTTTGGGATTCACATCCAACAGTTCCAGCTCAAACAGCAACATGGCGTTCGGTGGGATCACCTGGTTGCCCTGCTGCCCGTAGGCCAACTTCGAGGGGATAAACAGTTGCCACTTGTCGCCGGTCTTCATCAACGGCAGGGCCTGTTTCCAGCCGGGGATGAACTGGTCGACCCGCATCACAATCGGTTCGCCGCGCGTGTAGGAGCTGTCAAACTCGGTGCCGTCCAAGAGCGTGCCTTTGTAGTCAACCTTGACGGTATCGCTGGCTTTCGGCGACTTGCCGTTGCCGCTCTTCAGCACTTTATATTGCAGGCCGCTGGGCAGCGCCTTCACGCCTTTCTTTTTCTGGTTGGTGGCCAAAAAGGCATCTTCTTCTTTCTTGTTTTTTCGGGCTGCCTCGGCCATGCGCGTAGCCATTTTCTGCTCCATCCGCTTTTGCACGGCCTGAATCGCGGCTTGCATGTCTTCCTGACTCATGTCGGGTTCCTTTTCCTCCAGGGCATCGTTGAGCGCCTGCTCAAACGCCTCCTGGTTGAAATCAATTTCGGCCTCGTGCAAGTTGCGGCCTAGCGAGTAGCCCTGGAGATAGCTGAAATCCTTCGCGATTTTTGCCTCATCGGCATCGGTTAACTTAAGTCCCGCCGGCTTCTTGGTTCCGCGGCCCGCGTCCTCATCGAGATCGGCGTCATCGCCTTGGCCATCGTCGGCCTCGCCGCTCGCCTCATCGGCGGCTTTTTTAGAGCCGGCTTTCGCGCCGGGCGACTTCTTCGTCGGCGTTGCTTCTTCTTCGTCGGCCTCATCGAGCGACAAACGATTGGCCGCCGGCGCCTTGACGCCCTTTTTTCCCGCTTGTGCGGCGAACGTCACCGTCGCCGCCAGCATCACACACAGACTTAAGAACCACGAGACTCTCATGACGATCCTTTCAGGGTTAGAAGATGCCTGCCTTGGATTATGGCTGATTTGCTTCTTCGGCACAGCGCCGCTCGGTAATTTCGATGGCCTTGAGCAAGCCGCGGGCCTTGTTCAGAGTTTCTTGATATTCCAGGCTTGGGACGCTGTCGGCCACGATGCCGGCGCCTACTTGAAGAAAAGCCTGGTCTCCTTGCACCACGATGGTCCGCAGCGCGATGCAGGTGTCCATGTTGCCGCAAAAATCAATGTAGCCGACCGCGCCGGCATAGGGCCCGCGGCGGTGCGGCTCCAGCTCGTCGATGATCTGCATCGCCCGCACCTTGGGCGCCCCCGAAACGGTGCCGGCGGGCAAACACGCCCGCAGCGCATCGAAGGCGTCGCGTCCCTCGGCCAGTTGCCCGCTCACGTTCGAGGTGATGTGCATCACATGGCTATATCGCTCGATGGTCATCACGTCGGTCAAGGCCACCGATCCGTAGCGTGCCACGCGTCCCACGTCGTTGCGTCCCAGATCGACCAGCATGACATGCTCGGCCCGCTCCTTGGGGTCTGCCAGCAGCTCGTCAGCCAGGCGGCGATCTTCGTCATCGGTCTTACCGCGCGGCCGGGTGCCCGCCAAGGGGCGCACCGTCACGCGCCCCTCGACCACGCGCACCAGAATCTCGGGCGAACTGCCGACCAGCGTCGTCTGCGGCAAACGAAGATAGAACATGAACGGACTGGGGTTCACCACGCGCAACGTGCGATACAGCTCGAAGGCCGGGGCGCGAAGCGGGGTGCGCAGCCGCTGGCTCAGCACCACCTGAAAGATGTCGCCCGCCCGGATGTACTCCAGGCACTGCTCGACGGCCTTCTCAAAATCGCCCCGCCGAAAGTTCGATTCGAACGCCAACCGTGGATCACCGATCAGTTCCATATCGGCCGGTCGCTGCTGTTCGTCGGCCGACATCAGCCGCTCGACCAAAGTGTCGACCCGGCGGCAGGCGTCGGCATATTCTTCAGCCAGGGCCGAATCGTCGCCGCTGACCCGCGCCATCGCCACCACCAGCATCGTCTTGCGCACATTGTCGAACACCAACATGTGATCGAAAAAGGCGAACGCCAGGTCGGGCAGGCCGCGATCGTCTTCGGGCGCCCCTGGCAAGTGTTCGCTGTAGCGCACGGTATCATAGCCGGCGTAGCCCACCGCCCCACCGCAAAAAGGAGGCAATTCGGGCAGCCGCGCCGCCCGCCAACGGGCAATCTGCCGCTTCAGCTCGTCCAGCGGGTCGGGCGAGTCAAATTCTTCGACCTCGGGACTGCCCGGAGCCAGCAGGTTGGTGATTTTCATCCGCTGGCCCCAGGCTTCGACCAGCAGAAAAGGCTCTCCCGCGAGAAAGCTGTATCGACCGACCTTTTCGCCGCCGATGACGCTCTCAAACAAGCAGCCGCAATGCCCCGCGTCGAGCTTGCGGAAGGCGGTAACCGGTGTCAGCGTGTCGCCCGCCAACTGGCGAAAGACGGGCGCCAATTGCACGCCGCGAGCCGAGCGGCGAAAGGCGTCAAAGTCGGGATAATGTTTCATGCGGTGGGCAAAGCAACAGAAGGCAACGAAGGGAACAAAGAAGGAGAAAAGTTTCCTTCGTTGCCTTCTGTTCTGATCTAGGGAAGCTTACCAGCCCGCCAGCGGGACGGCAACTCGCCCGGGCAGCCGCCGAAGCGGTCGTCGCCGCGACTTATCCGCCGAGCCACACCTGATTTACGGCACCTCGCCGCCGTGCCGCTCGGGTTGACACTCAGGGGGGCGTTGATAGAATTCCCGCAGCAATTTCTATCTCGAGTCGCTCCTGTCAAGCTTCGCCAATACGGTGGACTGATCGACGATGAAGTGCCAACGCTGCGAAAAGTCGGCCACGTTCCACATTACCGAACTGACCGGCGGCAAACCTCAAGAGCTGCATCTCTGCGAAGAGCATGCGCGGCAATATCTCACCGAATCGGACAGTGACCAGCAAGCCGGCAACCTGGCCGGGGCCCTGGCCCAGCAACTGGTGGGCGGCACTGCCGAAGAGTTGGCCCGGCTCGATCAACAGGCCTGCCCGATCTGCGGCATCACGTTCTTCGAGTTTCGCAATCAGGGGCGGCTGGGTTGCCCCCACGACTACGTCTGCTTTCAAAAAGAGCTCGACCCGCTGATCATGAACATCCACGGCGAGACCACCCACGTGGGCAAGCGCCCCCACCGGTCGTCGAACGGCACCGACGAGCAGACGCAACTGATCCGGCTGCGGCGCGAGATGAAAGACGCCATCCAGCGCGAAAACTACGAACGGGCGTCTCAATTGCGCGACCAGATCCGCCAGATCGAAAGGGCGAGTTAAGCTGTGGAATTCTCCGAGCTAGCACGTTCCAGCGGCGAATGGCTTCGCGGTTCTGGTCCCGAATCCGACATCGTGATCAGCAGCCGCATTCGCCTGGCTCGGAATCTGGCCGACTATCCCTTCATCAGCCGCGCCAATACTGCCGACCGCGCCGAGATCGAGCGGACGCTCCGCGAACGTATCTTGCGGGTCCGCGAAGCAACCGAGCTGGACTACATCGATGTCGATAAGCTCGAAGGCATCGACCGGCAGTTTCTGGTCGAGCGCCAACTGATCAGCCGCGAACATGCCGAGGCCGAGGGCGCCCGCGGCGTGGCCATCGACCCGCAAGAGCGCGTCAGCCTGATGATCAACGAAGAAGATCATCTGCGAATTCAGGTGATGCACAGCGGGCTGGATCTCGCCGGGGCTTGGGATCAGATCAGCTCGATCGACGACCTGATCGAGTCGCAGGTGACCTATGCCTTTAACGACCGATTGGGCTATTTGACGGCCTGCCCCACCAATGTCGGCACCGGCATGCGCGTCAGCGTGATGCTGCACCTGCCGGCCCTGGTGATCACGCGGCAGATCGAAAAGCTGTTTCGCTCGCTGCAAAAAATCAGCCTGGCAGTGCGGGGGTTATATGGCGAGGGGTCGCAGGCCATGGGCGATTTTTACCAGATCAGCAATCAGATTACGCTGGGCCGGGCAGAGATCGACCTGGTAAAACAAGTCGGCGACGTGGTGCCGACCATCATCGACTACGAACGCAAGGCCCGCGAGTTTCTGGTCCGCGAGAGCCAGGAAACCCTGCACGACCGCGTGAGCCGGGCTTACGGCATTCTGCGCACGGCGCAGACCATCAGCTCGGAAGAAACGATGCACTTGCTTTCGAGCGTGCGGATGGGCGTTAATCTGGGCTTGATTCCCGATCTGGAGATTCCCGCTCTCAACAAGCTCTTCATTTACACCCAGCCGGCCCATCTGCAAAAGCTGACCGGTTCGGAGCTGACCACCGCCGACCGCAACATCGAACGGGCGCGCTACCTGCGCCGGCATCTGAATAAAGAAGAGGGCTCGAAGAACTAGGCCATACCCGGTCGATCCGCTTCCGGGGCATCGGCAAGCCTCAGCCACCTACGCTTCTCTTCTCTTTGCCGGCCAATCTGTTTGCCTTCCGCCCTGCTACAACCGCCGGCGCAATTCGGCAATCACTTCAGGCGGAACGAAATGCGCCAACTCCTCGTCGCTGGCTAGCGGCGCAATCTGCTTAATTAAGGTGCTCGAAACGTGGGCAAATTCCTTGTCGGCCATCAGCACGACGGTCTCGATGCCCGGATCGAGTTGCCGATTGGCCAGCATCATCGTCAGTTCGGCTTCCAAGTCAGTCAAAGGCCGCACGCCGCGGACCATCACTCGGGCGCCGCACTCGCGTACAAAACTGACGGCCAGTCCCGAGAACTGCCGCACTTCGACATTGTCGAACCGAGCGGTGGTGCGGCGCACCAGTTCCACCCGCTCGTCGGGCGTGAACAACGGATCTTTGCCGGCGTTGATGCCAATGCCCACAATCAGCGTGTCGACCAGCGAGCTGGCCCGTTCGATGACGTTAAGATGCCCGAGCGTGATCGGGTCGAACGATCCGGTGTAGACAGCAATGCGCGAGCTATTCATGATTGGGCTCAAGCTTCGTGGGGCGTTCTGTCGCGTTCTTCTGCCGCGAGCGGACCAGTGTCGCAGAGCGAAAGGCGGCCATCGGGCGCGACCTGCGTCAAGGCCCTGAGACCGATGCAATAAAAGATAGCTTTGAAAAGCACGGCGGCCAGCGTGGTGAGGATTCTGGTTTCTCCGACCGCGCGCACTAGCGCGGTGGCCGGCGGCGAAATGCCGTCGGCTCCGTCGCTCGCAGCAGGCCCGGAAAGGGCGCGGAGCATGCGAGGCACATCCCGCTGCATCACTTGGTTTGCCTGCTGCGCGTCTCGAATGCCCGGCATGAGATGCGCCAGTTCAAAAAAGATTCCGCCGCAGCACGCGGCGACCAGCAAGCAGTTTGCCGACGGCTTCGCCCTCAGGCCGCCAACGGCGCCGACCAGCAATCCGACCGAAACGGCCAGATGCGCGGCGGCGAACATCGCCTGGCGCACTCGATGCTCCGCGTTCGCGGCGGCAATCTCTTGGTTCATCTCTTCGTAAATCGACATGGCTTGCTCGATTTCGGCCGAACGAGACAACTCGGGAACCGGTGATGGCGCGCCGGTGGTGATCAGCTCGGTCGCGGTGTTTAACCCCGTGAAGATTCCGACGGCGCCTAGCACAAGCGCCAGAATGTGCAGGGCGGTTCGCCCCGCGGGGGCCCGCCGCGTCTGACCGGCACTCTCGGCCATCAAGATCCTTTCCATGCGGCGAGCATACATCGCCCGCCGTCCTGCGAAAAGTAGCCTTGCTTCACCTCGGCGGGGAATCACCACTTGGCGTTCCGCGAGGGGCGGTCCGACCTTGATCCGTAGCACACGGAACGCCACAGAGGGCGTTCCCTACAGACGTCCATTGCAAACCCGTTCCTACGCCCGCGCCGCGGCGGATGCCGTAGCACCCATTGGTGTTTTTCCAGCAGCAAGTTACCATCCATTCACGCTTGAAAGATTTGTTCTTTTGGTCTGGCCGGCACACTGGATATACTCCCTAGGTTTCTTGGATCACCGCGGCGCCCGGTCTGCCGCATACACCGCATCAGGGACGATTTACTGGTGGCCGAGCTTTCTCGACCCGTCATAGCCGATTGGCGTGCCAAGCCTCGCCGACATTGGGCACTGTGGGCGGCGGTGGCGATGTTTGTGGTATTGGCTTGGCCCTTCATGCGCAAGGGCGAACGGGGCGAATGGCAACAATGTTACGTGCGGGCGGCTCAACGTCTGCAAGCGGGCGAGCGCATCCATCATGCCCTGGAGGCGAACGCCTACGCCTATCCGCCCGTCATGGCCATGCTGGCGGCGCCGTTGGCCAATCTGCCGCCGCGCGCCTCGCTGGTGGCGTGGTATCTGGTGAATGTCGTTGCCCTCAGCGTGGCGGTCGTTTGCGCCTGGCGATTGATCGGCGGCGGAAGTCTGGCGGCGCTAGCCCGGCGGCAAGCGGCGGTGTTCGGCCTGGGGCTGCTGCTGGCGTCGCGGTTCTTGATCGCCCCGCTCGAAAACCAGCAGTCCGACGCGGTGATCTGCGCTTGTTTGATGGCCGGATGTCTGTCTTTGGCGCGCGGACACACCATGCGGGCAGCGGCGCTGCTGGGGCTGGCCGCCGGCATGAAATGTACGCCGCTGTTGTTCGCGCCCTATCTGGTCTGGCGGGGCCGGTTCAAGGCCGCCGCAGTGTTGGTGTTTGTGGCGGTGGCGCTGAATCGGCTGCCCGACTGGATCTGGCCGCAGACCGCCGGAGTTTCGTACCTGGGCGATTGGGTGGGCACTTTTCTGTTGAAAGTCGGCCGCACCGCGCCGGGCGTGTGGGACAGCGACCTGGTGCTGAACCAATCGCTGTCGGCTCTGGTAAACCGCTACTTCCAGGCCGGCTTTCCCCTGTCGGCGGCCGATTTGCCCACGGCACACGCCACGCTGTCGGAAGCCACCGTTCGTGGCATGCGCTGGCTGACGTACGGCATTAGCGCGTTGCTGCTGGCCATAACGGCATGGCGAATGGGCAGCCCGCTCAAAGGGCTCAGGATTCAGGGTTCAGGGTTCAGCAAAGCACGCGTCGATGCCGCCCGCGAGCACGGGCGTGACGGCCCCGGCCATCAGGCTTTTCCGAGTGATTGGGCGGAAATAAGAACCGGTGTCGAAGCGTCGTCAATCTGCTGTCTGATGCTGCTGCTTAGCCCCATGTCGAGCAAGGCGCACTATGTGGTGTTGCTGCTGCCGTGCCTGGTGATGGCGCGGGCAATCGTCGAACGCCGCTGTGATGCCCGCTGGTGGCTGCCGCCGCTTTTGGTGCTTGGCCCACTGACCTCGAAAGGCGTCACGGGTAAGCCGTTGGGCGACGTTCTGTTGGCCTGGGGCTTTCCGACGTGGTTTGCCGTCGTGCTGCTGCTGGCAATGTGGGGCTTGCTTGTTCCCGTTTGCTCACCTTTCTCGTGGAGTTTACGGTATAATCGAACGGAGATTCGTGGAGGGGTTCGCACGGACCGTTTATGAATTCGCTCTGGCAAACCGGCCTGTTCACGGCGCTGGCAGCGCTGCTGGCCGCGACGCGCCTTGCCGCGGCGGAGCCTTCGGCCAGGCAGATTGAGTTTTTTGAGACCCGCATCCGCCCGGTCCTGGTCGAGCATTGCTTCGAATGTCATGGCGGGGGCGAGAAGCGGACGCAAGGCGGACTGCGCCTCGATTCGCGCGAAGGCTGGGCTTCGGGCGGCGATTCGGGACCGGCAATGGCGCCCGGGCAGCCCGACGAAAGTCTGCTGCTGACCGCTTTGGACTACCGCGATTCATCGCTGCAGATGCCTCCTCGCGGCCGACTGCCGCAAAACGTCATTGACGATTTCCGCCGTTGGATCGAGCAAGGCGCCGCCGACCCGCGTCGAGGCGGCTCGGCGGATGGCCAACCGGCAGAGGCAAAGCCGCCTTCCCAAGCGGCGGCGCGGCAGCATTGGGCGTATCAGCCGGTGGCCGAATCGCCGCCGCCCGAGGTGAGCGACCGCGCCTGGCCGGCCGGTGAAATCGATCGCTTCATTCTGGCGCGGCTGGAAGCAGCGGAATTGAAACCGGCGGCCGATGCGGCGCCCGCCGCGTTGGTCCGCCGTCTCTATTTCGATCTGATCGGTTTGCCTCCCACGCCCGAGGCGATCGACCGGTTTGTGGCTGACCCCTCTGACGAAGCTTATTTGCGGTTGGTTGAGCGGCTGCTGGCCTCGCCGCGATTCGGCGAACGTTGGGCGCGTCATTGGCTCGACGTGGCGCGGTTCGGCGAATCGCTGACGCTGCGCGGAATGGTGTTTCAACAAGCCTGGCGATACCGCGATTATGTGATCGGCGCCTTCAACCGCGACTTGCCATACAACGAATTCGTGCGGGCGCAGATCGCGGGCGATTTGCTCCCCGCCGACTCGCTCGACGAGCGGCGTGACCGCCTGGCGGCAACCACCTTTTTGGTGCTGGGCAATGTGAACCTCGAAGAGCAAGACAAAGCGCAATTGCGGATGGACGTGGTCGATGAACAGCTCGACACGATCGGCAAGGTGTTCTTGGCGCAAACGCTGGGTTGCGCGCGCTGCCATGATCACAAGTTCGACCCGATTCCGACGCGCGACTATTACGCCCTGGCCGGCATTTTGCGCAACACCAAAACACTGGAGCACGCGAATGTCTCCAACTGGCTCGAACTGCCCCTGCCGCTCGATCCCGCGGAAGAACAGCGCATGGCACGGCATGAGGCGCAGCTCGCCGCGCTGGCCGAGCGCATCAAAACCGCCCGTGGCAGCCGGCCCGCTGTGGTGGCCGCCGCCAACCTGCCGGGCGTGGTGGTCGACGATCGCGACGCCAAACAGGTCGGCGCGTGGCAGCGGTCGCAATATAACCAAGCGTACATCGGTGACGGTTATTTGCATGATATGAACGCGGAGAAGGGCGCGAAAACCCTGACGTTTCTGCCGCAGCTTCCGCGGCCAGGCCGATACGAAGTGCGGCTGGCTTACACCGCCAGCGGCAATCGGGCGACGAATGTGCCCGTCACCATCTTCAGTGCCGACGGCGAAAAAGCCCTTTCGATCAATGAGCGACGCGAGCCGCCGCTCGAAGGGCGGTTCATTTCGCTTGGCCAATTCCAGTTTGAGTTGAACGGCCAGGGCTTTGTGATCGTGGCCAACCATGACACCGACGGGCATGTGATTGCCGATGCGGTGCAGTTTCTGCCCATCGATGGAGACGCGGCGGCAGACACGACCCAAAACGACACGGCGGCCGTATCGCTTGCCGCCGCGCCGCTTCCGCAAGACGACATCAAACAACTCGAACAAGAACTGAAGCGGTTGAAGGCCACTGGCCCGGTTCGACCGAAGGTGATGAGCGTCGTCGAAGAACGCGAAATCGGCGATGCCTGCGTTCACATTCGCGGCAATGTTCACAATCTGGGGCCATCGGTGCCGCGCGGCTTTTTGCAGGCGGTCGGTCCCCAGCTCACGACGCCGTTGGGCGAAGCGCAAAGCGGTCGGCGCGAACTGGCCGATTGGTTGGCCGCCGACGACAAACCGCTAACGGCCCGCGTCATCGCCAACCGCGTCTGGCATTGGCTGCTGGGCGCCGGGCTGGTGCGAACCACCGACAATTTCGGCACGGCGGGCGAGGCGCCTTCGCACCCCGAACTGCTCGATTATCTGGCGGCGCAGTTGGTTGACGACGGTTGGTCGATCAAACGGCTCGTGCGCCGCATCGTACTTTCGCGCACCTATCGCTTGTCTGCCGAGACCGACGAAGCGACGCGCGCGGCCGACCCGGAAAACCGCCTGTTGGCACGGGCGGCGCGGCGCCGGCTCGATGCCGAATGCCTGCGCGATGCGATGCTGGCGGTCAGCGGTCAGCTCGAACCGCGTCCGGGCGGCAGAACGCTCAAGCCCGGCGTTTCGGCCGACTACGGCTATGTGCATGACGAGCGATATCGCAGCATCTATGTACCGGTGTTGCGAAACGCCTTGCCCGAAGTATTCAAGGTGTTCGATTTTGCCGACCCCAGCCTGGTGGTCGGTCAGCGCAGTCAGAGCACCACACCGCAACAGGCGTTGTTTTTGATGAACGATCCGTTTGTACTCGATTGCGCCCGGCAGGCCGCGCGGCGGTTGCTGTCGATCGAGGGACTCGACGACCTCGGCCGCGTCGAGCGCAGTTGCCGCCTGGCCTGGGGCCGGCCTGCCTCGCCGGGCGAACAACAACACGCCCTACAATTCCTGCGTGCGACGCGAGAACAAGGGACGAATGAGGCCGACGCCTGGGCAATGTACTGGCAAACGCTACTCGCTTCGCTGGATTTCCGCTACCTTGATTGAAACGCTTCTTTCCTCGGATCAGACCAAATGAGCTTGCTCGGCATTACCGTCGGCGTCGGCATCGTGCTGACGGTGGCATATTTGACCTATGGCCGTTGGATTTCTCGGCAACTGGCCCTGCGCAACGATGTGCCGACTCCGGCGGTCGAAGTCAACGACGGGGAAGATTTTGTACCCACACCCGCGCCGTATCTGTTCTCGCAGCATTTTTCGGCCATCGCGGCGGCGGGACCGATTGTAGGGCCGATCCTGGCGGGGCTGATGTTTGGCTGGCTGCCGGCGCTGATCTGGATTTTGATCGGCAGCATTTTCATTGGCGGCGTTCACGACATGACCTCGCTGGTGGCCAGTGTGCGCCATAAAGCCCGCAGCATTCCCGACATCGTGCGCGAGCACATGAGCCGCCGAGCGTATCTGCTGTTTTTGTCGTTCGTCTGGATCGCGCTGGTGTATATCGTCGTGGCGTTTACCGACATCACGGCGACGGCGTTCGCCCCCGAGCCGCCGCAGCCGCTTTCGGCAAACGCCACCGCGGCTGAGGTGCAAGTATTCCACGACAAGACGGCGGCGGTCGAGCGCGGCGCCGCGGTGGCCAGCTCGTCGATGGCCTACCTGGCGCTGGCGGTCATCATGGGGCTGACGCTGCGTTACACGCGGCTGCCGTTGAGTCTCGCCACAGCCATCTTCATGCCGCTGGTGCTGGTTTCAATTTGGGCCGGGCCATACTTTCCGCTGTCGATTCCCGAATGGCTCTGGTTTGGCCGCGGCGGCGGCAATCCGGGCAGTGCCGCTAAAACCTGGGACATTCTGCTGTTGATCTATTGCGGCGTGGCCGCCGTGGTGCCGGTGTGGGCGCTGTTGCAGCCGCGAGGGTTTTTGGGCGGCTATTTTTTGTCAATCACCGTCTTGTTGGCGTTTTTGGGCATTGCGGCGGCGGCCTTGCTCGGTCAGGCGATTGACATCAACTACCCGGCATTTACCAGCTTCAGCGTGGTCCAGGGCGGCAAAACCATGCTGCTCTTTCCCGTGCTGTTTGTGACCGTCGCCTGTGGAGCGTGCAGCGGGTTTCATTCGATGATCAGCTCCGGCACGTCGTCGAAGCAACTGCGGGTGGAAACCGACGCACGGCCGATCGGCTACGGCTGCATGCTGCTCGAAGCGTTCGTGGCCGTGATCGCCCTGGCGTGCGTGATGATTCTCGATCAAAAGAATCTCAGCTCGACCAACCCCGACGACGTGTTCGCGCGCGGCATGTCGCGGTTCATCGGCATGTTGGCCACCGGTTTGCACATCGACTATGAGACGGCCTACGCATACCTGTTGAATTTCTGCCTGCTGGCGTTTGCCACGTTCATTTACGACACGCTCGACGTCTGCACGCGGCTGGGGCGCTATGTGCTGCAAGAGTTCACCGGTTGGCAGGGCCGTGCCGGGCGGCTGACTTGCACGGTGCTGACGCTGCTGCCGCCCTTGTACCTGGTGTTGCAAACCATGACCCATCCGGTCACCGGCAAACCCGTGCCCGCCTGGCTGGTGTTCTGGACCCTCTTTGGCACGGCCAACCAACTGTTGGCGGCGCTGACGCTGATTGGCGTAACGGTCTGGCTGCTGCGGTCGGGCAAGCGCTGGCTCTACACCGCCGTGCCGGCCGCCTTTATGGTGACCATCACCTTCACCATGCTGAGCCTGATTCTCTGGGACTGGTGCAGCCGTTTTCAGGAGGCCTGGAGTGAAAACCGGTTCGACATTAATGGCCCGATCACCACGGTGCTGTTCGGGCTGGGCATCTGGCTGTTGGTCGAGGCGGTGATTGTCATCGGCCGCACGCTGCGCGAGCGGGCGGCGGCGGCCGCGGCGGGTTGACCGACGTCAGAGTGTCGCTACTTAAGCCGCTTTTTCGCTCTCGGCCTTTTCGGGCACGCCTTCGAGAAGATCGAGCAACACCTGATCGGGTTCGATGCCCTCGGCCTGGGCCTCGAAGTTCAACAGCACGCGATGCCGCATCGCCGGCAAAAATACCCGCCGCACGTCTTCGAAGCTGACGTTGTAGCGCCCTTCGAGCAGCGCCCGCACCTTCGAGGCCAAGGCCAAAGTCTGGGCGCCGCGCGGGCTAGATCCCCAGCGGATGTATTGATTCGTCACCGGCAGCGACAGCGGCCCTTCGGGATGCGTCGAGAGCGTCAGCCGCACCAAATAGTCTTGCACGTGCGGCGCCAAAATCACTTCGCGCACCAATTGCTGCCAACGCAAAATCTCGGCCCCGTCCATCACCTTGTTCACCGTGATCATCTCGCCCCGCGTCGTGCGGTCGATAATCGTCGAAAGCTCCTCGCGCGTCGAATAGCCCACCACCAGCTTGAAGAAGAAGCGGTCGAGCTGGGCTTCGGGCAAGGGATACGTGCCTTCCTGCTCGATGGGGTTCTGCGTGGCCATCACAAAGAACGGCTTTTCGAGCTGATAGCGATGCCCGGCCACCGTGATCGAGCCTTCCTGCATGGTTTCGAGCATGGCCGACTGCGTTTTGGGCGTGGCCCGGTTGATTTCGTCGGCCAGGCAGATTTGCGTGAAAATCGGCCCCGATTGAAACTCGAACACCCGCTTGCCGTCGGGCGCCTCCATGACCATGTTCGTGCCTAGAATGTCGGCGGGCATCAGGTCGGGCGTGAACTGAATGCGCGAGAAATTGAGCGAAAGCGCTTCGGCCAGCGAACGCACCAAAAGCGTCTTGCCGAGGCCCGGCACGCCTTCGAGCAGGCAATGCCCGCCGACAAACAGGCACGTCAGCACGCCGTGGACGATTTCGTCGTGGCCGACGATCACGCGGCCGAGTTGTTCTTTGATGTCGCGGTAGCGGGCGTTGAATTCTTCCGCCCGACGTTCCATCGATTCGCCGATGCTCATGGTGGTGGTTGGTGGCTAGTGGCTAGTGGTTGGTGGCTGGTGGCTAGAGTCGTCTTTCGCTCCGCGAAAGAACGTACTTTCGCGGAGCGAAAGGCGACATCACTCCTTCTTATCATCCCCCCCGATGCGCTTGCGGACGTCTTTCTTTACTTTAAGCAGCCGACTGGTGTAAGTGTCTTCGTCGCCTGATTTTTCGGGAGTCAGGCCGCCGTGGGCCGGCGCGGCGGGTGTGACCGCATCGGGCCTGGCCAACTCTTCTTCCAATGCTTGCGTGCCGGCGGGCGCCTCGGGCGATGGCTCAAAGCGTGTCGCCGCCCGTTGCTGCTCGATGCGCTCGCCAATTTCCGCCTTGCGGCTGCGCAAACGCGAGATGAACTCCGGCGCGGGGGCCTGCGCGGGACGCCCCAGCACGCGGTCGCGCAAACGGCGGACCAGCGGCGGCGCCCAGGCGAAATTCACTTGCACGCGGCGAATGAAAACGTCGCCAAAAAACGTCAGCCCGGCAAGCAGCAGAGCATATTGCCAGACGTCTTGCCGGCTGGTGGCCTTGGCCA
Organism: Pirellulales bacterium; assembly: GCA_025927475.1. Classification (GTDB taxonomy): domain Bacteria; phylum Planctomycetota; class Planctomycetia; order Pirellulales; family JAICIG01; genus JAICLL01. Next base: position 18,522 of record JAICLL010000038.1, on the reverse strand, counting down.
GGTCGTGCCGGAAGCTGTCTGCCTTGGCCATTTCTTTGGGATTGTCGACGCCGGTCGGGTCTTCGATCACGATGCCCGGCTCACCGCCTTCGGGCTGCAAGCGGGCCAGGCTGGCGAGCAGGGCCTCGTTGGTCTCGCGGTCGCGGAACTCGGGCGAATAGGGCACGTTGACGCCCGACAGTAGCGGCTGCTTTCCAGCACCAGGGCTCAGCGCCAGGAAATAACTGCCCGCCTCGTCGGCCGGAAACGAACCCACATATCGGCCCGGCGCGGTTTGCTCCAACTGCAGCTCCTGCCGCTTCATACCGGGCTTGATGACAAACCCGCCCACGTCGAGAAAATTCAAAAACTCGTCGTCCTTGTCGAGCGCGGTCACAAACACTTTGACTTGGCCGTTCTCGACATCGGTGGCCACGGTGAACTTGCCTTCGTCGCCCGCCGGACGCATTGACCAGCGGACCATCTGGCTGAAAAGTTTTTCATAGCCCTCCCAGGCGGTCCATTGCTTGGTCCAGCGAGCGCCGGCGTCGCTGGTAAACGCCACCGCCTTGCCCACGCCATAGGTCCAGCTCGCCAGAATGGTGGCGTTGTCTTCGCCGCTCGGCTCGGGCGAGACCAGCGAAACTTCGACCAGCGGGTTCTTTTTGACCGTGGTCTGCACAAAGCCGGTGATTGGCGGCAAGGGGCTGTCGAGGCCGCTGACCATTTCGTGCGGAAACTGAATGTAGGGCGAAAAGCCGTGATCGCGCTCATAGACGAGCGGCCGGGCCACACGTCGGGCTTCGCGCTGAAAGATGCGCGGCAGCGCGTTGGGGTTCAGCACTTCGTAGTACTTGCCGCCGGTGATTCGCGCGATGCGTTTCATCTCGCTGCTTTCAGCCGGCCCGTGGCAACCCACCGCCACCGCCGAAATCGTTACGCGCAGCGCCTTCAGCGAGTTGAGCATGCGCCCCGAGGCCGGCGTCGGGTCGCCGTCGCTGATCACGATCATGTGCTTCACCGCCGCGTCGGTCAGCGCTGAAAACGAGCGATGGGCCATACGGAAACCGCTGTCAAAGTCGGGCATGTCCATCGGCGTCATGCGGTCGATCAAGGCCAACATCCGCTGGCGCTGGCCCTTGATCGGGATCATGCCGCCCCACAGCCAGCGCGCCTCGCCCGGCAGGAGCCCGCAGTAATCTTCGTTGCCCAACGCCTTGATGGCCTCTTTGGCGATCACCTTTTGCCAATGGTTGCCATCGGCCATCTCCGAGGCGTGCATCACCAGGGCCAACGCCCCCTTGGGCACGACCTTGGCGCTTTTGATCTGGAAATCGACGGGCATCGCCTCTTCGATGGCGGTGTTGTTCCAGCCGCCGGCCCCAAAGCTGTTCGGCCCACCCAGCATAATCAGCCCCGTGCCCATGCTCTGCGTGCTTTGGGCCAGCATGGCAATCTGCTCGTCGCTGAAAGCCTCGCGCGGCACGTTCGCCAGTATCACAGTGTCGAACTGCTGCAGCTCAGCCAGGCCGCTGAAAAGCTGCGTGCTCGAACGGATGCTGACCTCGATGTTTTCTTTCCGCAACCGATCGACCAGAAACTCGTGCTCGCCGCGGTTTTCCGAGTCTTCGATGAGCATCACCTGGCCGCTGCCGCGCACATGGGTGAATGTGCTGGCCCGGTTGTTCTCGATCATCGCATCGTCGGCCGGATTGTCGGGCACAAAGCGGGCCTCGTAGGTATAAAAGGCCGGTTGTTCGAGCTCCTGGCGGACTTTATAGACGTGCTTGCCCGGCGGCAGCTCGACGCTCTCTTCGCTGATCACGCGCGGCTGGTCGTCGGTGCGCTGGCTGACAATCAGCTTGCCGCGCACCACGCCCGACTCGCCATCGCGGGGCTGCGTGGTGTTGTTCACCACCACGCGCAGGTCGAAGGGTTGCCCTTTGCGCACATCGGGCGGCAGAGCCACTTTTTCGATGAGCACTTCGCCGCGGGTGTCGAAAAACACCGGTTGCACGTCGATGCCCACGCCCGCCCCGGCGGCGTGCCGGGCCTGGTCGAGCGCGTCGCCCATGTTCTGATTGCCATCGCTGATAATCACGATGCGCTTCGACGAATCTTCCGGGAACGAAGCCTGGGCCAGCTTCAGCGCGCCGGCCAGGTTGGTCGACTCGGGGTCGAGCGGCGTCTCGACGTCTCGCAGTTGAAAGCTGTCGTCAAAGGGCGGCACTTCGATCACTGCCTCGCGGCCAAAAGCCACCACCCCCACGCGGTCGTCGTTCTGGCGATGCTGCCGGATCGACTCGTTGACGAAGTCGATCATCGCCTTGCGTCGCTCGGGCGGAATGCTGAGCGATTCGTCGAGCACATAGATCACTGTCAGCCGGTCGTTGGTGCGCACCCATTGGATCTCGGCCAGGCTAAGGATGATCAGCACCAACACCAGCGTGCGAATGCCGATGGCCACGCACCTCCGCACACGGCCCAGTCCGGCCAGGCTGCGGAAGCTGAACCACCACAGCAACGGCACCAGCGCCAAAAGCGCCAGGTATCCGGGGCTGTCGAAATCGAGGCGGTAGGGAAACACGGGGGCTGGGGCGATTTTGGATTTCGGATTTTAGATTTTAGATTGGCCGGTGGCTGGGGCATGATTCGCGATTACATCATGATTCGCTGTACCCGGTGGTTTTGGGAATCGAGCACGTGAATTCTGCCCTGACGATCGCGGACCAGCGCCCAGGGATGATCGAGCTCGCCCGGCGCGCGACCGGGCCGACCCCAGCAACCCAGCGACTCGCCCGAACGCGTGAACTTCTGGACGCGGCAATTGCCCCACTCAGAGACATAGAGATGTCCCGCGTCGTCGAAGACCAGATCATAAGGATAGTGCAGTTCGCCGGGCTGGCTACCCTCTCGCCCCCAAATGTCGAGTACGCGGCCTTCGTTGTCAAATACCTGGATGCGGTGATTGCAGGCGTCGGCCACCCAGAGGCGGTCTTGTTCGTCGATGGCGACGTTCTGGGGTCGCATAAACTGGCCCGGCTCGCTGCCATGCCCGCCCCATTGCAGCAAAAACTCTCCCTGGGGCGAAAACTTCTGGATCCGGTCGTATTCGCCATACTCGGCCACATAGAGATTGCCCTGGGAATCTTCGACCGCGTCGGTGACCAGGCCAAACTCTCCGGGACCATGCCCCTGCACCCCGCCGAACGTTTCCAGCAACTCGCCCCGCGGCGAATAAGCCAGCACGCGGTTATAATGGGTGTCGGCCACCAACAGGCGGCCACGTCGATCGAACGACAGCCCAGTGGGACGCCCGTTCACGTGCACCGGCGTCTGCCAGACTCGCTGGAAATTGCCATCGCGGTCGAACACCTGAATTCGGGCGGTCATATCGACGATGTAGAGCTGGTCGTGCTCGTCGATGGCCATGGCCCGCGGTTTTTGGAAGCGCCCGTCCGAGATGCCTCGGCGGCCCCAGACTTTTTCCAATCGCCCGGTCGATTCGCCGGAGTCGATGCAGCCGACCGCGCCCGACATCAGCGCAATCAGCCAACATACGCGAATGTGGCGCGTGAGTTCGCCCATTTCGTCAATGGCGCAGCGCATGGTTAATTAGCTCTCGACGTGCCGACGGACAAGGTTGGTTCGGGTTGCTCGATGGAATGCCCAATGACGTACTTGAGAAGCCCTCGCGCCCTGACGATGGTGTTCAGCCCTTCGCCGCCGCCCAGCGCCAACGAACAACCATTCTTTGACATCCAAGCGCCAAGTTGATCGAATGTTGACTGACCAATCCGTGCTGGACCAACCAGCCACGCCGAATCCGGTTTAGGCTCGCTGGGATCACTCGGAAAAAACCAGACTTCATCGAATCCGAAAAAAATCTGCTGATTCAAATTTGCTTCGAGCAACAACTCCGTGGGCACGAGTAAGCCTCTGCCGAATTCCCGGATCTGGTCTTTGAGCGGTTGTAGTTCCGGACTTTTGGCGCGCAGCGACGCCGGTGCCCGGTTGCTGTCGAGGCAAGTGATGAGTGCGCATTCCGTGCCGGCCGCAGGTTGCGGAAGGTCACTTAGAAAACCGTGGATGGAGCTATCAAGCCATCCCGCCACGTAATCTTTGTAACTAACAATTGCCTGGTGGTTCATGGCATTGCCTATCATTCGTTCGGCCTCAACGGCCGACTCGGCATTAATCGTCTCCACGGTACTCGCCAAGCACATGATACGTTGAACTAACTGGATCCCAAGACAAGTCGGAGAACTCGGGGTCATGACGGAAGGACAACGACTCACCATTAAGAAATGCCGTGGTCTCGATTATCGTTCCATCCGGGCATCTAATGAATAAATCGCCATCGCGCGATTTCAAAATCTCTATTTTTCCTTCCCGCTCGAGTGCCAGCAGCCCAAATGCCCTGATGCCATCCTGGAACCATTGTTCGGACCACAGGGCCTCCCATGATCCTTCGTAGCAAATGGACTCAACAGTGCCACGATAAATACCTGGCAGTGCCAGGTTCTCTTTGGTCCATATCGGCGATCCATTGCGCAGTAACCAGTTGCTAAACTGGCCTGCGGATTTCCTGATCCATGGAACTTTATTTGCTTCGACAGTGTGCAACACAATGCAACCTTGGATCGGGCCATTTCGCGCTCGCTTTATCGTCGCCGAAATCCGCCTTTACGCAAGCACCCACTCAAAAGTTCCACTTCGGCTCCCAACTCGGCGTGTGGGCGGCTTTCATGTAGCCCGCGGCACGAGCGGCGATCTCGGGATGCTTGTCCGCGATGTTCGTCTGCTCAGCCGGATCGTCGGCCAGATTATACAGTTCGGGCGCGCTGTCGGGATTCTTCTTCACCTGATTGCGCACGGCCTTCCAATCGCCAAACCGGACCGCCTGGGCGCCGCCACCGCTGTGGTACTCCCAATACAAATATTCATGCTGCTTTTGCCCTTGGCGGCCCAGCAGCGTCGGTGCGATGCTGATGCCGTCGGTGTCTTTGGCCGTCGGCGCACCGGCGATCTCGCAAAGCGTTGGCATCACATCCCAGAACGCGCCGACGAAATCGCTCGTCGTGCCGGCCTCGATGCGCCCCGGCCAACGAGCGATGAACGGTGTGCGAATTCCGCCTTCATAGAGATCTTGCTTGAAGCCGCGCAGCCCGGCGGTGCTCTGAAAGAATTCCGGGTCGGTGCCCGACAGCGGAAACACCGCCCCGTTGTCGCTGGCGAAAAACACCAGCGTGTTTTCGTCGATGCCCAGCTCCTTCAGCTCGGCCATCAAGCGGCCAATGTCGCGGTCCATGCGGGTGATCATTGCGGCGTAGGCCGCCCGCGGCGTGTCGTGATTGGAGTAATGTTTCGAGTCGGTCACCGGCGTCTCGGGCCACTGGCCGCGATACTCGGCCAGCGAGTCGTCGGGCACTTGCAACGAAACGTGCGGAACGGTGAAGGCCAGATACAGAAAGAATGGGCCCTCTTGATGATCGCGCACCCAGTGCAGAGCGTCATCGGCCATGAGGTCGTGCGAATAAACCTTGCCGGAACGCTCGATGCGCCCTTTCTGCCCATAAGCGTAGGGCGGATTTCCCTCCAGCGGCTCTTGCCGATTGTCGCGCCACAAGTAGGGCGGGTAATAGGTGTGGGCCATGCCCTGGCAGAGATAGCCATAGTGATGATCGAAACCAAAATCCAACGGGCTGCTGCGATCGCCGGGCATGCCCAGCCCCCACTTGCCGACGATGGCCGTTTGATACCCGGCGCCCTTCAAAAGCTGCGCGACGGTGACCGTCTGCGGCTCCATCGGGTGCTGGCCCTCTTCGCCCGGCTTGCGTTGCATATTGTCGCGCACGGTGGCATGGCCCAGGTGTTTGCCGGTCATCAGCGTGCAGCGGCTGGGGGCACACACCGAGCAGCCGGCGTAGAAGTTGGTGAAACGCATCCCCTCGGCGGCCAGCCGGTCGATGTGAGGCGTTTTGATCTTGGTTTGGCCGTAACAGCCGACATCGCCCACGCCCAGGTCGTCGGCCAAGATAAAGACGATATTGGGCTGACGTGGCGATTCAGACCGCGCAGGTTCGGCCAACGCTGCGAGAGCGGTCCAAACGGTGACGCAAACCAAGCTGAGCAAGAGGCGTGGCATCCGCAGTCTCCGGAATCGTCAGTGAAAAGTCGAACGGCGATCGGCCAGCAAGCTGGGCGATCGAGGCCAAGGCATCGTTCTTGTGCGTCCCGGTGGGCAATCGCGCGAGCATCGCCAACGGCGTCACACCCACGTCGCCCGCAAATAATTCTTCGGCGGGACGCTGCCAGAGACGGATGACCTCGTAGCCGAAGTTCATTCTACCACGCCCGCGTCTGGGAGCGTAGCGTATCGATCCGCTAAGGCTCGTGTGCGCCGCGTCAGGCCGCATCAGTCAATAAACACGAATTCATTGCTATTTAGAATCACGCGGCAGGCGTTGGCCAGGCCGAAACGTTCGGCATAGCTCGTCAGCCGCCGCAGCTCGGGCTCGCTGGGCGGGCGGCCAATGGCCAATTGCCAGGCCGCCGATATTTGGCCGGTCAGGTCGGCAGCGCGGCTTTGAGCACGCTCGGCCAAATGCTGCGACTGCCGCACCACGAACGGGTTGTTCAACAGCGCCAAGGCCTGCAACGCCGTGAGCGTGGTGTTGCGCTTGGGCGTCAGAATCGACGGGTCGGCGCAGTCGAGACACTCCATGAACGGATCGGGCACGCTGCGCACCAGAAACCGATAGATGCTGCGCCGCTGGCCGCCCGGCGCGTCGACGTCGTACCGCTCGTAATCATACACCGGCGAGTGATCGTCTTTAAAGGAAAACTGCCGCACCGATGGCCCGCCCATCCGCCGGTCGAGCAATCCGGTCGCGGCCAGCATCGCGTCGTGTATCGCTTCGGCGTCGAGCCGCTGACGATTCATCCGCCACAGCAGGCGGTTGCCCGAGTCGAGCTTGGCATATGCGAGGTTGTTGGCCGATGACTGGCGATAGACCGCGCTGGTGACGATGAGCCGATGCAGTTGCTTGAGCGACTCGCCGTGAGCGATGAACCAGCCGGCCAACCAATCGAGCAGCTCGGGATGGCTGGGCTGCGACCCCATGCGGCCAAAATCGTTGGGAGTGTCGACCAGGCCCTGCCCGAAGTGATAATGCCAGACGCGATTGACCATCGATCGCCGCACCAGCGCATTGGAAGGGTTCGACAGCCAATGGGCCAACGCGGCGCGGCGCTCGCCTTCGTCGTTCAGATCGGCGATCGAAAAGTCGGCGCTGAGGCCGGGCACGCAGGCCACGCCGCCCGGCGTCATCAGCTCCTTTGGACTGCGCACATCGCCGCGGGCCAACAGATGCACAGGCCGCGGCTGGCGGGCCGGCGTGAACCCGCCCTGCGGCGCGAACGCATGCGCCGCGGCAAACACCATCGGCTGCGGCGGCAGGGCCGCCAACTGGGCATCGACTTCGGCCGTTCGTCGTTCGACCGTTTCAAGCGATTGCCGGATCGCCGGATCGAGCGCCGCCAGCGCTAACCGGCGGCGCTCGGCTGAGTTTCGGGCGATCTCGAACATCAGCCGTTGCCGCGGCGCCAGCGCCACGCCCGACGGATCGAGCAATCGCTCGCGGCTGCTAAAGCCATCGACCAGGTTTTTGCTGGCCCAGCCGGGCGGCGCCTCGATCGAATCGAGTGCGCTGACCGCCGCGCCCGCGGCCACGTTTCGCCCGCCCGAAAAAGCCAGCAGCTCGGAAATTGCAAAAATCCAATCGCCGGTGCGCCGCCAAAGTCGAGTGGCCGTCACGCGCACATAGCGCCCCTGCCGGCCGCCGGCGTCGATGCGATAGGGCGTATCGCCGGGGTGCGGAAAGTCGGCCGCCGTTTCGTCGGCCAAAACCTGCGCCGAGGCAAACTGCGGATCGTCGGAAAGCTCGACCCTGAACCGTGGAGGAAAGCCGAACCCCGGCCCAGGATGTCCGCCATAGACCACGTGAGCCGGCATCAAGACGATTTCTTCCAGCGGCAGCGACTGCCCCAGATCGACCTGCACCCATTTGACGGCGTCGGGCGTCGGCATGATTTGGCTGTGGTAGCCCAGCGACGGGCTCGCCTGCGCGGGTTCGATCGCGAGCGACGCCAGGTCGCGCTCGGCGGTCTGCAAGCGAGCATCGAGCGCCGCGATCTCGGGCGTCGAAACCTTGGCCAAGGCCTTGAGCAGTTCGCGTCGCCGCTCGGCGAGCGCCTGCGTCTCGGCGGCGAGTTGCCGTCGCCGGGCAGCAACCCGAGGGTCGGCGTCGTAGGGTCGGTCTGCCCGATCGACGCCGGCAAACACCGCCTGCATCCGGTAATAGTCTTGCTGAGTGATCGGGTCGAACTTGTGATCGTGGCAGCGGGCGCAGTGTACCGTCAGGCTGAGAAAGGTCGAAGCCGTGCCCGCCACCATGTCGTCACGATCGTTCGAGCGGGCGATGTCTTTATCGACCGTGCCCTCGCGGAGCTCGACGTGCCCGACAAAATCCCACGGCCCGGCGACCACGAACCCGGTGGCGACGGTCGCTTGCGGATCGTCGGCAAAGAGCACATCGCCGGCAAGTTGCGCTTCGATAAACCGGCCATACGGCATGTCGTCATTGAGAGCCGCGATCACCCAATCGCGATAGGGCCAGGCGTTGGGCCGCGGCTTGTCTTTGTCGTAGCCGTGCGTTTCGCCGAAGTGGACCACGTCGAGCCAGTGCCGTCCCCACCGCTCGCCGTAGTGCGGCGACGCCAGCAGCCGATCGACCAGGTTTTCGTAGGCGTCGGATGCGTTGTCCTTGACGAAAGCCTCGATCTCGTCGGGCGACGGCGGCAGGCCGTGCAGATCGAATTTTACTCGGCGCAGCAGCGTACGCCGATCGGCGTCGGGCGAGGGCGCCATGCCCTCTTGGCGCAGCCGCTCAAAGACGAAGGCGTCGATCGGTGTGCGAATCCACGTCGAGTCGCCCTGCGGCGGCGCGACGTGCGCGAGCGGCCGCAGCGACCACCAGTCTTTGTTCGCCGCGGCTTTACCGCCTGCAGGTTTTTCGACCAACGTTAAAGCCGCCGGCCACAGGGCGCCGTCGGCAATCCACTGGCGAATCGCCGCCACCTGCTCGCTCGACAGGGGAGGCGAGCCTTTGGGCATTTCCGGCTGCTCGCCCGAAATATAGTCTACGAGCAAGCTTTCATCGGGCTTGCCGACTTCAACCACTTTGCCGCTTTCTCCACCCCGCGCCATCGCCGCCGCGGTGGCCAGCGACAGCCCGCCCTTGGGTGCATCACCCTGATGGCAGCGCACGCAATGGGCCTCGAACAGGGGCGCGATCCGCTCGCGAAAGAGCCGCTCGTCGCCAGCGGCCGCCGCGCCATGCAGAACGATAAAAAGTCCGCAATAAGTCAACCGAAATACGGAAGCAGATTTACGTCGCGTATGGCGCATGATCGTGACTTTAATGCCAATGGCATTAAGAAACCGCGGATGCCACGGATGGGCGCGGATCGGCAGTTTCTTATTCTTTATCCGTGCCCATCCGTGTCATCCGTGGTTTCTTCCTCGTTTTTCGTGGTTGGGACGCTGTGATAGCATTCGACTTTGCGCCGTTCGCCGCGGTGGATAACGGTTCGCCGGCGGCTCGCAAGTCGCGCTCAGCACGCGTGAGATGTTCGAGCATGGCGGCGCGGGCCGCTCTGCCGTCGCGGCGATGAACTGCGGTCAAGACGGCGCGGTGCCCGTGGGCGGCGACTTCGACCCCCGACTGGGCGATCGTCCGCCGGCGCGACTGGTGCAGCGGCCCCGAAACCGTCTCCAGCACCAGGCAAAACACCGGGTTGCCGGTCGATTCGGCCAGAAGGCGGTGAAACTGCACGTCGGCTTCGATGCGGGCCTCCAGCGTGCGCGCAGAGGTCAACTGTTCGATCGATTCTTCGAGCTGTTTGAGGTGCTCGGGGGTGGCGCGCTCAGCGGCCAGCGCGGCGATTTCGCTTTCCAACGGGCGACGGGCTTCGACCATGTGCAGCAGTGTGCCATGACCGCGGCGCAGCAGCAGCCTCAGGCTATCGATAGCTGTTTGCGGATCGGCCGGTTTGACGCGTGGTGGCTTCCCCTGCGAAACTTCGACTAGTCCTTGCGAGCGGAGCATTCGCATCGCCTCACGCACCACGGTGCGCGACACGCCTAAATCGACAGCCAGCGTTCCTTCGGGCGGCAGCACACCGTCCAGACCGAACGCGCCGACCATGATCTGATCGCGAAGCTGCTCGAGCACTTGAGCGACACGGTCGGGCCGTTCAAGGGGCTCGAAACCGCCACCATTGCGTGTGCGGGTGGGGGAAATCATCGGTTCTTCGCGCAGCGAGGCCTTCATATAAGATATCATATAAGCTTCCGGATCGCAGGCAATGGGTTACCACCTAGGCGGTGTCTGGCGAAGCGGCTCGGCATGCGCTATCGGCTGCGCGGCAGACAGCGGCGGACTTTTGCGGGCGCTCCGACGGATTGGTGGCGCTGCGCCTTACGGAGCGCCGTTTGCGTGTCGCGCAACGCGTCCGATAATCTCGTCGGTGATATCAATGCCGCGCTGGTAGAGAATGAATTCTCCGAGCTTGGCATCGAGTGCGGGCTGAAAAGGAAAACCGACCGGCTCAGGGCCGAATTGTGCAACGAGATATACGTGCTTCTCGGCGGCGAATTCGGCCACTGCTTCTTTAAGCCTGCGTAATGCGTCGACATATGCCTCGTCCCGTCGATGTGTCAGTTTGCGACCGCGGCGGATGATTCGCTGGCACAGTGCGTTTCTCTGCTCCCGCAGGTTCGCTTCTTCGTCGTCGGCACCCTCAGTTTGGGGCCTCGCCTGTTCCAATCGCTTCAAGGCCGCATTGATTCTCGCAGACAACCGCTCGTCGACCTTCCTTGCCGCATTCTCGTCGCCTTGCAGGCGATCGAGTTCATCCTGAAGAACTGCGTCGGCGATAATCGCATTTTCCAGGTTAAACGTAGCGATCGTCGCCGCGCCGTCGGTCTTGAGTTTCACCTCGCGCGGTGGCTTATCGTTCAGGCGATTGGCCGTATTTGGGGCGGCGCCAGGATTCATCATTCGGATTATTTCGGCGGTGATATCGATTCCATGATGATAGAGACAAATTCTGTTCAACCCATTCCTGATCGATTGAGCGCCGTCATGCCGCATGATCGTTGAGCCTTGCAGCACTAACTGCAAATCATGCGTTACGGCATATTCTTCGATATTCTGCTTACACTTTAAAAAAACATCCTCGAAGACTTCATTATTGCGTCGGGTTATCTCCAGCTCAAGAACAGGCAATCCTTCCGTGGTTTGAAGGTCATCGGCTATTTCGCGGCAGCGCCTCTGAAATTCGCTAGACGCCTCAATCACTTTTTCGAGGTCGACCAGGGCCAGGCCTAACGCGCGGTCGAAGTTGCCCGTGACGCCGCTTGCGTCGACCGAGCCGGCTCCCTCGCTCATCGGGCTGTCCGAAGACTCGTCCATACAGCGGATGATATCTGCTGTTATTTCAATTCCATGATAAAAAGCGATGTGTTTGGCCAGTTGCCGCTGCGTTACGTCATAAGTGGCGTCATCACTGTCCGCCGGGGCTTGAATCACTAACCGCAAATCGTTCGCCTGCGCGTATCGGGCGATGATTCTTGTGCTTTTTTGGAAAGTATTATGAAAAACCTCGGCCTGACGATCAGCCAACCGGCGCGGCATCAGCGCGTTCTCAGCAAATAGTGTAAGGCTGTTGCAGCTCCCCCTCCAGGGATCGCGGTTCTTAGGGCTGAGGCTCATTCTTAGCGCTGCCGCCTGGTGGTCGCGCAGTCTCGCGTGCGCCTCCTCGACTTCACGCGTGAATTCGCCGTAAACTTGCCGTGACTCTCGGCACCCTCTAAGAACTTTGCCCAGGTCGACAACCGCCACGTGCGCACTGCCCACTTCGGCGTCGGGCACTGCGTCCGACTCGGCAGGGGAGCAAGCTGGCGAGGCCGTTTCAGTCGTCGCAGTATCGGTGCCTGGGACGTCTTCGGCCCTGGCCACATAAAGGAACGGGAAAAAGATCACCACGCATAAAAGACACACCGTCCGATACATCGCAATCTCCTCCTTGGATAAAACATCGCCGCCCAAAGCTACCCCGATCCGCCCGTCGGGCACAAGACCAACGCCGGTCTGTGACCGCTGGCGAAACTCGTGTGTTCGGCGAGAAGATGCCGATGGCGCCGGGCAAATCATCCGCACCGATTACACAACGGCCCCAGAAAAAATCCGCGCGGGTTTCGGCGATTTTGTGTTGCCTGAAAGCCCCGCGGCGGTTTAGGTTCGAGATTCTCAGGCCGGCGGCGGCCACCCCTCTGCGACCCATCGGGGGCACGGTGATTCCATAGACCTCAAGCACGATGGGAGGGCCATCATGGCCACGATCTCGAACTTCAATCTCGCACCGGTCGGCTTTTTCGCTTCGCAATCGCAGCCAAGCCAAGCGGCATCGCTCGAAGCGTTTTTGGCGGCGGCCAAAGGCGGCGCAACCACCGGTCAGCGCTCTCGGCTGACCGCCGTCGTGGCGCCGCTCGACGAGCGCTTCGAACCGCGCGGGCCGCGGTTTGTCGGCGAAATTGACCGCTGGAGCTCGGGCGCCGTGGCCTTGCGGCATGTGCGGCCCGTCAACGCCGCCTACCTGGCCATCGAAGCGGCCCCGCCCGACGGTCCTCCACTGCGGCTCATTTTGCGTGTGGTGGGTTGCGAGTCGTTCGGGCTCGATTACGAGATCGTCGGACAGGTGATGAGCACTTAGTGGTCCAGCCAGGTAGTATATGATCGAGTGGTCCATCAACCCAACCGCTCGGTCCCAACCCGTCGCTCGATGAATCCAGTCATTGCGCTCGCTCCGTTCTGGGCTTGGTCGTTCGAGTGGGCTGTGCTCGTGTGGCTATTCATGCTCGGCGCGGTGGTCGGTAGCTTTCTGAACGTGGTGGTCTACCGGCTGCCGCGCGGCATGAGCGTGGTTCGCCCGGCCTCGCGCTGTCCGGCTTGCGGCACGCCGATTGCGCCGCGCGATAATTTGCCGATCGTGGGTTGGCTGCTGCTGGCCGGGCGGTGCCGCGCCTGCGGTCAACCGATTTCGCCGCGCTATCCGCTGGTCGAGCTGCTCACCGCGGTCATGTTCGTGCTGCTGGCATGGTATGGGCCGATGAGGGCTCAGGGTTCTGCGTGGGTTCAGGGTTCAGGGTTCAGGGTTCAGCAGCGCGGAGATAGGGCGGGGACGTGGGTTCACGATTCAGCAGCCATCGTGAAACCGTCGCCAGCCGGCCGCTGGCCGTCGAACGTCCGCTACGTCGCGCCGCCGACAGCCTCGCAAGCTTGGGGCGTTTACGCGTATCATCTTTTCCTCTTGTGCAGTTTGCTCGCGGCCGGCTTGACCGAGTTCGATGGCCAGCGGTTCTCGGGCCGCCTGATCTTGCCGGCCGTGGCCATCGGACTGTTCGCGCCGCTCGTTTGGCCGCATCTGCGATTGCTCGAAGGCGGATTGCTCGGCGGAACCACGCATGCGGCTCGGCTGTCAGCACTACTCGATGGTGCGCTGGGTCTGACGGCCGGTTGGATCTTGGGCTGGACGGCCTCGGCGCTGATCGAGCGCGGTGGAAGATGGGCTGCGTCCACACTTTTGCCCGCCAGTTGGCAGCTTGCCGTGGCGCTGGCGTTGATCGGCGTTTTTTTGGGCTGGCGACCGCTCGTGGGCCTCACGGTCGCCGCTGTCTTGCTGTGGCTTTGCGTGTCGTTCGCCGGGGGGCTCTGGCCGGGGCCTCGCTTGGTTGGCCCGGTGCTTTGCCTTACGCCCTGCGCAGGAGCGTGGATCGTGGGGGCATGGGTCCTGGGCGGGGAGGCGATCGTCAATGATGCCTGGCTTCGCCTGGCCGTCAGTGCCTGGCCACTCGCCTGGGCGTTAGCAATCGCCGCAGCAATCGCGTGGTTGCTCACCAGACAGGCCCGCGACTAACGATCGATGATTCACGCGGAGGTTACATCGTCTCCGGAGCCTTGAACTGTCCATGCTAAGCTGCTGGTCAACGCCGCTCGCTGGCTACGCAAGAACCACAAAATGCTAGCGGGCACGGTTTCACGCGCCTCATTCTTCTTCCTTAAGCCCCAGCCGCGCCAGCCACCGGCCGCGCTGCGGCCTACCGGTCTTGCAGCCGTCGCCCGAATCGCCGGAGTCGTTGTGTTGCGCACGTTGTTCTTCGAGCAGTCGCTGGCGTTCCTCGATTTCCGCGCGTTCGCGGGCAATCTTGGCGCGCTGCACCGAGAGGTCGATTTCGGCTTCGCGCAGCTTTTCTTCCCATTCTTGCTGCAATTGGTGCAGGCGCTCGCGCTCGGATTGCACGACCTCGTCCTTGGAAAGGATGTCGGCGAAGGCGGCGGCTCCGACGGCCACGCTGCCGATGCTGCCGCTTTGAGCTTCCAGGAGCTGCCGCAGTTCGGCGATCTCCTCGTTTTTGGCGGCAATGGCGGCGTCGGTCAGCGCGATGACTTCTTGGATCTTCAGCCGCTCGGCTTGGCGGTCTTCATCTTCTTCGGCGTCTTCGTTGTCGGCCTCCAAGGCCGCGAGCATGCGCCGCTTTTGGGCCTCCCAATCGAGTTTCTCGCCGGCGACGGGGGCGGCGGCCAGTCCGGCGCCTCGCGGCGCCTCGGCCAGTTGCTTTTCGAGCTCGGCGACGCGTTTCTTGTGGTCGCGCAGATCGTCCATCGCCAGCTCATAACGGCGCTTGACGTCGGCCAAGGCGCCGGCGTCTTCGGTGTTCAAATCGGCCTTGGCAAGCCGCTGGCGCAGCGCGGCCAACTCTTCGTCGGCCGCCGCCAGGCGGCTGGCGAGCTGGTCGCGATCGTCGGCCAGGCCGGCCGACGCTTGATTCGATTCGACTTGATGACTCAGCCGCGATTCGGCGTCTGCGAGTTGGGCTGCGAGCGAGTCGCGCTCGGCGGTCAGTTCTTTCAATGCTCGTTCAAGGTCGCCGAGTCGCTCGCGCCCCGTTTCCACTTCGGTGCGCTGCGCCGCCACTTGCCGTTCGGCTTCGGCGAGCCGGTGGCGCGCCTGCTCCAACTCGCGGGAGAGCGATTCGGCTTGTCCGACTTCGGCGATGCGCCGCTCGATCTCCGCCGCGCGGCGTTCGAGCTCGCGGCGATCGGCCTCGCGGTGAGCCTTCAGCTCTTGGGCAATTCGGCGCCGTTGGCTTTTCGTTTCGGCTTGCTGCGAGCTGAGTTGGTCGCTTTGTTGCTCGAGTTCGGCCAACTTGGCCTCAAACCGCTGGCGCTGACGGGCCGCCTGTTCGATCTCGGCCTCGTGCTCGCGCCGCAATTGAGCCACGGCGCGTTCGTCGTTGCGCAACTTGGCCTCGGCGGCCTCCATCGCTTGCCGGCCCTCGAGCAACTGCGCCTGGCCATCAACGTTTGCTTTACGCGCCCGCGACAGTTCGTCACGGATTTGCGCGATTTGGCGGGCGAGCTCGGCCTCGAGATCGCTCCATTTGCGACGTTGCAGCCCGGAAAACTGCCGGACTTGCTCGCGGCGGACCGCCAACGTCTGCGCGAAGTCATCGGCCCAGCCGGTGTCGGTTTCGCTCAGCGGCGACGAATCTTCCATGGATAAACGGATCGAGCACGGACCAGCACATGATGTCTATAGTGCTATAGGACACGCTCGCCGCCGGGTCAAAAGCGACTTTCCGCCTTTAACGATTATACCAAGTCGGGACGACAAGACGGCTATTGAACTTTTTATCGCCGGCGTCCGGGGCTGGGAAGGCCACTTGCGGCGGCGGCTGGACGACGGAAATCCGAAGCCCGACTAGCACTTGCGAAAAATCCTCCGATTCCGCATCACCGATCCCGTGCCCTCGGCCTGCTGCTTGAAGGGAGGCCGGCGGGTACAATGACGCGAGCCGAGCTTGCGGGAGTGCCCTGCCGGTCGTCGATGCCTTGGCCTGTGTCGAATGTCTTAGCCGAGCTGCTCGGCAAGCGCCACAATGATGCCCTCAGGCCCGCGGATGTAGGCCAGCCGGTACGTGCCCTCGTACTGCATCTCGCCAATGATCTCGGCCCCGTGGGCGCGCAGGCGCGCAATCACAGCGTCGATGCCATCGACGGCGAACATGATGCGACGAATGCCCAGCGTGTTCACCGGCGCGTCCACGGGCCCAAACCGGATCGCGATCGGCGTGTGGAACTTGTCCAGCTCAATGCCCTGCCCATCGGGCGCCCGCATCATCGCGAGGGTGGCCGGGACATCCTTGAGCCCGATCAGTTTGCTGACCAAAGGCCCTTCGACCGTCGTCTCGCCCTCAAGCGTGAGGCCCAGTTCGATGAAGAACGCCTTGGCAGCTTCGAGATCATCGACAACGATGAGGACGTTGTCCATCCGTTTAAGCGGCATATCCTTCCTTTCCTCGCTTCACTGCTGCTGCCTGCGGTTGCTGGAACGGTTCCAGCCGCGTTACCGGACAAAGCGGCAGCACGGCCGGAAGAGCGAGTCTCATCCGCCTCCGGCTTGATTGATCCGGCGTTCCAACTCTTCCAGCGCCACGAGAATCTCGTCGAAGCTGGCAGGCTAGCTCAGGTACATATCCCGCATCGCCTGGTAGTCGCGCCTGAGCGCCGCCTGCCGCGCCGCTGGCGGGACCAGGCGAAACGTGCCAGGCTTCGCCAGGCCATAGTTCGCCCAGGAGCTGCCGAAGAACTGGCTCTTCCATTCCACTACCCGGTCGCGCAGGGCGTGCAAGCCGGTGGCCTTGCTCCCGGCCGGGTGCCTGGCCATCGCCGCCGTATCCGCGTAATGGCGGGAGAACCTGTCCGGCGCCGGCTTCTCCGCCGGGCGGTGGTATTCGGTGTGGAGGATCGTCGCCTTCTCCCAGAAGCTGCGCTCCACTTCCAGGACCACGACTTCGCAGCCCCAGTCCGCAAACGCATCGGGCAGGATATCGGCAATCCACGGCCGGATCGGGTGGCGGCCGACCGGCTGCTGGTCGGTGAGCGAGCCGAATTCCAGCTTCACCGAGCGCCTGAGATAGTCGAACCCCGCTGGCTGCGACGACGGGTAGTGGAACAGCAGCACGGGCGAGTTGGTGCTGGCATCCGTCAGAAACTCGAACCGCGCCCGCTCGCCCGTTCCCAGCACTGCTGCGACGGCCGCTTCAAGCGCTGGCCCGATCTGGTCTCGCACGGCGGCTCCGCACGCTGCTTCCGCCCTCATCATCCACTTGTTCACCTGATTGCGGCTGGTGCCGGCTTCCGGGAGTTGCAGGAACGTCGGCGACAGCGACAGGTCGATGTCTTCCGAGAACCGCTCGATCACGCCGAACACTTTCGACAGCGACGTGCCGCCCTTGAACAACAGGCTGCCGGCAAACGGCGACTCGAACAGGACGCCGAGCAGCCATGATACCCAAAAGTCCTTCTCCAGGATCACCGGGGAGAGGCTTCGCCGGAGTGCCGCCTGCTCGATGTACAGGCGGCGTTCGTTGGCAGGCAGGGCGAGGAAGCCAAGCTTCATGCGTTCTCCTCGGCGAGTTCCCGGAAGATCGGGTGCATCCATGCCGGGGCGAGCCGCAAGTCCTTGACGAGTTCCCGCCGCTCCTCGGCAGGAAGCGTCCGCTTCAAGTGCTCGCGCCGCTCTCGCGTCACGTGCTCCTCGCCCAGCTCGCGTAGCGCCTGGATCAGCAGGCCGCTCAAGCGCCCGGCCGCCGCCATGTTGCGCGGCGTCGTCCGCCGGAGCTGGATCGTCGTTGGGCCGATTCTCACCGTGCGGCTGGGGCCATCGGTCAGGAACACCGCCTTGGCCGGCACTTGCTCGGAAAGCCCCAGGGCATTGGCCGCATAGGCTCCGGCCGGTTGCAGCCGTGTGCGGTCCCGGCCCGCCAGCGCCCTGGCCACGGCTTCGGCCGATGGCTGAAGCGTGCCGAGGACGGGGTGCTCTTTCGGAAAATCGTACACGCCGCGGGCGAGGCGGCGGATCGTGCCCTTCCGGGCCAGCCGGTGCAGGGCGATATCGACCGCTTCCCGGCTGCCAATGTCCAGGAAATCCGCTGGAACGAACACGGAGCCGCGTCCACGGGCGTGAATCGCTGCAAGTATCATCGAATCAATGCTTTGGGTCGTTTGTCTGGCGCTCATCATGTAAGGAATAGTAGCCAGTTTTTCTTACAAATTCAAGAGCGGCTGGCGGGAGCGGCACTAGCCGGCCACGCGCCGCCAGGCGGCAACCCGCAGTTCCAGCCTTTCGCCATGCCTGGCTCTGCCGGATCGTCACCGTCGGTCCCGGCAATGCCCTCGCCTGCCTTGCTATCCCGTCGCCATCGCCTCGCCGTATGGGGTGGTCGGAAGGGGCGCCCCCCCCCGAGCGCGGGCGGGCCCGGCCCCCCCCCAAGGGGGGGCGAGGCGGGGGGGTGGGCTGGGCGTTTGGGGCGATACGTGGGCCAGGGCGGTGCCCGGGGGGGGGGTGGCGCAG
>JAICLL010000294.1 GCA_025927475.1 Pirellulales bacterium | reverse complement strand
GCGCATCAAAAGCTGTTTGTCAACTTTTGGTTTCTGTGTAGTTGCTCATTCGTAGGATGGGCACTGTCCACCGTGAATTTCCGGTGGGCGATGCCCACTCTACAAGTCGCTAGCGGTGTTATCGCGGTCACAAAGACCGCTGGCCGCGCGGCGAAGATTACTTTTTTTGAGGTACCATGACTCAGTTTTCCGATCTCGGCCTGGCCGAGCACCTGCTTCGCGCCGTCCGCGACGAAGGTTATCAAACTCCCACTCCCATTCAGGCGCAGGCCATTGGCCCGGTGTGCGAAGGCCGCGATTTGCTCGGCTGCGCACAGACCGGCACCGGCAAGACCGCCGCGTTTGCCCTGCCCCTGCTCGATCGACTAAGCCGGCAGCCATCGCAGGTGAACGGCCGCGGACGAAAAATCCGCGTGCTCGTGCTGGCCCCGACGCGCGAACTTACCAATCAAATTGGCGAGAGCTTCAACACCTACGGCCGTCACGCGCGTGTGCGCTGTGCATTGGTCTACGGCGGCGTCAGCCAGAACCCGCAAGTGCGGGCGCTCAACCAAGGCGTCGATATTCTGGTCGCCACGCCGGGCCGATTGCTCGATTTGATGAACCAGGGCTATATTGACCTATCAAAAGTCGAGTCGCTGGTGTTGGATGAGGCCGACCAGATGCTCGATATGGGCTTTATCCACGACTTGAGGCGCATCGTGGCCAAAGTGCCGGCCACTCGTCAAACGCTGCTCTTCTCCGCCACGATGCCGCCGGAAATCCGCCGACTCTCGGAGAGCTGGCTGCGCGATCCGGTCACGGTGCAAGTGGCCGCGGAATCCGCCCCCGCGGAGCGCATCAGCCAGTCTGTCTACTTTGTCGAACAAGGGCGTAAGCCGCACTTGCTCGTGCATTGGCTGCAACGCGTCCGTTCGACGCGCACGCTTGTCTTCACGCGAACGAAGCATGGCGCCGACAAAGTCGTGCGGCACCTTGCCAAGGCGGGCATCCGGGCCGAGGCCATTCACGGCAACAAGAGCCAATCGGCACGCGAGCGCGTGTTGCGGATGTTTAAGTCGCAACACCCGCCGGTGCTGGTGGCGACCGACGTGGCCTCGCGCGGGCTCGATATCGACGACGTCTCGCACGTGGTGAATTTTGACATTCCGGTCGTGGCCGAAGCCTACGTGCATCGCATTGGGCGCACAGCCCGTGCGGGGGCGTCGGGCGTGGCAATTTCATTCTGCGACCGCGGCGAGCGTGCGCAACTGAAAGCGATCGAGCGTCTGACGCGGCAATCGCTCCGTGTCGAAACCGATCAGCCCGACTATCCGGCCCGGCCTGAGCCGGCGATCCGTTCGCCCGAGCCGGTCGAGCATCGGGCAGCCAAGCCGGCGTCTCGGCATGGCAAGCCGGACAACCGTCGTCCTAGCGCCGCCACCGCGAAATCAGAGCCGGCCGCACGCCGACGCTCGAAGCGGCGACGATTGCAGATTAGCCAAAGAGCTTAGAGCGAGAGCCGTCCAGATCCTTGGAGTGCGGTGATTCATCACCGCTTTCTTTGCGGCTTCAGCCGCCTTGTCGCCGTGACTCGTTTAGCATCGGCTTGCCGAAAAACCGCTTGCCATCGCGATCGTTTCGACGAAGCGAAGGTCGCTCCGCGACAAAGGAAAGCGGCGATAAATCGCCGCACTCCAGGAGAGTCGCTTACTGCTGCGTAAATGGCCGGGCAGGCGGTGGGTCGGGCGGCTGATGCCAGTCCCATGCGCTGTCGTAATTGATCAGCAACTGCGGTGTTTCGAGCCGCTCGCCGCCGCGCAGCTTGGAAGTCAAGAGGGCGTTCAGGCTACCAGAGGTCAGCAACGTGCGCTCGACGGGCCAAGCCGGGCGGCCGCTGTGGAACATGCTCTCGATGCCTTTTACCAGATAACTAAAATGCATTACTGGCCGGGCCTCTTGTGTCCAGAAGAGCGATGCATCGACGTGATCGTCGGCGTCGCGCCAGGCGGCCGCCCACTCGGCCACCGCGCCGTTCAGCGTGAGCAGGTTTGTCTTCAAGCCGTCGGCATATTCGACATGAAACAGCACGGGCTCGCGAACGACGTCACGCAACGGCTTGTCGCCGCCGCGGCGATCGCGCAAGCGCCCCATGGCGGCGTCGAATAAGGTCTGATCGTAGAGCCGGCCGGCCGCATCCCATACCGCCGGCCCTTCCAGGCATTGAACCGCACGGATGCCGGTTTCTCCGCCGGCGCGGCGCTCGGCCAGGGCCTGCAATATTTCCATGCCGTGGAAGCCGTAGGTATCCAGCGTGTGGTACGAGACGCCCACGATCTCACGCAGCTTGGCGCCGCGCGGCACGTCGGCTGGCGGATAGCGCCAGGTCATCGGAAGCGAGGAACCGGCCATCAGCGGCGTCCGCAGTTCCTTCGCCGAGTCGTAATACCATTTGGCATCCTCCCAGTTGTCGGCCAGGTGCTTGTCGCAAAACACCGGCACGCTTCGCCCGCTTGCACGAAATACTTCGACCACTTGCTCAAATAGCTTGCGCTTGGGGTAGACCGTTTGCCCGGTGGCGGAGAGCGGATAATCGCCATGCTCGGCCACCAGCAGTACCCCGTCGACCGCCAGTCGACCGGTGCCCAGGGTCAACGCGTCGCTCACGCGGTCGCATAGGCGAAAGCCATACTGGGCCGCAAGCTTGCGGCTCTTATCTGCTGCCGGAACTTGGTCGGTATAAAGCGATACCAGCCGCAAGTCAGGGCGTTCGCCTTCGCCGTTGAGCGTGTAGCCTTCGAGCAAGCGGCTAACGATCACGTCGGCGTGCGAGTTGTGCGTATAGATAGTGACTAAAGCGGCGATCTGTTTCGTTTCTGCGATGGCCGGCGAAGATCCAAACAAAACCGCGACGGCCAGGGAATAACGAGCAGGGTATCTTAGCATAGCGTCCCATTGGCAGGATATTCGATAACAGAACTGGAAACGGGATATAAAGATGCCCGCGGCTTGCCCGCGGGAGTTTCACGCTTGCAGTCTAGAAGAGCCGCCGCGTGTGCCCCGGCCCCGTTTTTTCCGCCGCTTGCCCGCCTCCGGCCTCCGGCGGGCAAGCGGCGGAAAAAACGGATCGAGTGTCGCGGATTGGTACTAGACTGCAAGCGTGAATCTCCGCCCGGCAAGCGGGCGGCATCACTGTTCTGGTGACCCAAAATTGTGAGTTGCTGTACTAGGAGGGCCATCGTCCAGTAACGTCCTCCGATTTGCTACTATACCAACAGCTCGCTCACCACGTTGCCGGAGGCCACCAGACGGTGCGGTCGGCGGAGCGAATCATAAATCCAGCGGTCGGCCGAAATGCCAAGTTGATGGTAAATCGTTGCAATGATGTCGCCGGGCACCAAGGCATCGCGCGCCGGAAAGGCGCCGCTGCGGTCGCTGGCGCCGTAGACAAACCCGCCGCGGATTCCGCCGCCGCCCAACATCAGACTATAACAATAATTCCAATGGTCGCGACCGCCTTGATTGGCGTTCACTTTAGGTGTCCGCCCAAAATCACCCAGCACCGCAATGAGTGTGCGGTCGAGCAAGCGGCGCTCGGCCAGATCTTCGACCAGGCTCGTACATGCGGCATCGAACTGCGGCAGGAGCGTCGATTTGAGCTTGGTAAAATTGCCGCCGTGCGTGTCCCAGGTGGCGTTGGCGTCAGGCGCCCATGAGATGGTCACCACGCGCGTGCCCGCTTCGATCAACCGCCGAGCCAACAGCACGCTTTGCCCATAAATGTTGCGGCCATACCGCTCCCGTATCGCCTCGGTTTCTTCCGCGATGCGGAATGCCCGTTGGGCGGCGGGCGAAGTCAGCAGGTCGAAAGCCCG
>JAICLL010000089.1 GCA_025927475.1 Pirellulales bacterium | reverse complement strand
TGCCGACTCTAAGACGACCGATCGCATCTTGGCGGCGATGGGCCTAAGCAGTCTCGATCGGATCGAGCGCGGTGAAAAGATCGACCTGCCGTGCATCGACCTCGGCCCGGCACGTATGGTCGTATTTCCGGGCGAGGCTTTTGTCGGTTATCAGTTGATGGCCCAGCGGCTGTTGCCCGAGACGTTTGTCATGTCGATCGGCTATGGCGAGTGCTGGCCGGGATACATCCCGACGCGGGCGGCATTCGAGGAGCGTTTCAATCACGATTGGCGGTGGGTGGGGCCTGGCTGCGAACAGCGCATCCGCACGGCGCTCGAAGCAGTGCTGCCGGCGCGATAGCATCGGCTGCTGCTCGCGGCGATCGATGAAAAGCTGGCAATTCCGTTGCGCCGGGGTTAAGATTTTCCCGACGATTTCAATGCCGCCCGCGCAGTCAAACAAAGGAGACGTCCGATGCCTAAAAAGCCTGGTGTACGTTGGGGATTCCAGTGGGGCAAAGTCGCCAGCGGCGGGCTGATGTTTTTGGTTGGCGGTGGTATTACGCTCATCGCGTGGCTTGCCACCGGCTGGATCAACCTTTGGGTGGTGGGGCTGGCGGTCGTCGGATTCTTCACCATGCTGTCAGGCTTGATGGGCGAAGAGGGAGTTTGGTAGCTCACCCAACCACCAACTACACACATGCAATACGTCAATCTCGGCAACACCGGCCTGCAAGTTTCCCGCCTTTGCCTGGGCTGCATGACCTACGGCAGCAAAACCTGGCGACCGTGGGTGCTGGAAGAGGCGGAGAGCCGGCCTTTCTTTCGCCGAGCGATCGAGCTGGGCATCAATTTCTTTGACACCGCCGACATGTATTCGCTCGGCGTTAGCGAAGAGATTGTCGGCCGCGCACTGAAGGAATACGGCCCGCCGCGCGATCGGCTGATCATCGCCACCAAGGTCTGCCAGCCCATGGGCGACGACCCCAACCTGCGCGGGCTTTCGCGCAAGCATATTCGCCACTCGATCGACGACAGCCTGCGGCGGCTGGGCACCGACTACGTCGATCTGTATCAGATTCACCGCTTCGATCCCACCACGCCCATCGAGGAAACGCTCGACGCGCTGAACGACGTCGTGCGGGCCGGCAAGGCGCTTTACCTCGGCGCGTCGTCGATGTACGCCTGGCAGTTCGCCCAGATGCTGGCCGCGTCCGACCGGCTGGGCTTGAGCCGGTTCGTCACGATGCAGAACCATTACAATCTGGTCTACCGCGAGGAAGAGCGCGAGATGATTCCACTCTGCCGGAAGGAAGGCATCGGCTTGATTCCCTGGAGTCCGCTGGCCCGCGGCTTTTTGACGGGCAACCGCCGCGCGCGCGAACAAGGTTTTGGCGATACGCCGCGATCGAAAACCGACGACTTCGCCCACAAGCTGTATTACCAGGAGTCGGACTTTGCCGTGGTCGATCGCCTGAGCGAGGTAGCCGGGCGGCGTGGTATCTCCAGCGCCCAGGTGGCGCTGGCTTGGCTATTGCAGCAGCCCGGCATTACGGCCCCCATCATCGGCGCCAGTAAGATGGCACATTTGGAAACCGCCGTGGCGGCCCTGGAGACCACGCTCACCCGTGAGGAATTGCAGGTTTTGGGCGAACCGTATCAGCCACACCCGGTGCTGGGGCATCGTTAGTTCCGGATGTAACGATTGAATCGACGGTGCATTCCGCGCCGTTCCGGACGGGCTGTTTGTCACGGTTTTTCGGTGTCGATAACAGAGACACTCGCGCCAGCGCGCCTGGCCACCGTGACGTTCCGGCCGAGGCTGAAATGCTGGCGCCTTTGATGATGCAATTGGCCCTCCTCGCCGGGCAAGTCGACGGCCCGCCGTCCACGACGGCGCGGGCGAGTAGCGACGCCGCGCCCGTCCGCGCGATCGCGCAGCCTTTGCCGCCAGCCGCCGCACCGAACCGCGCCAATCGCGGATCCGCCGGCACTCGTCGTCCCGGCAGCCAGCTCGGCAGATCGCCCAATCGAGCCGGCAACTCCACCACGCAACCTGGCCGATCCCCCGGCCCCTTTGGCACACCGCTCAATCAGCCGGCGCCTCCCACGCAACCCGCTCAGCCGCTGCGCCGGCGCGGCTTCACCCGCGAAGAACCCCCGCCGGGCCAACTTCACATCGGCGGCTGGTTCGATGGTTCCTACACCGCCAGCACCGACCGCAACAACCAGTTGCCGATGGGCTTCAACTACCGGGCAAACCAGTTCCTGTTGCAGCAGAACTGGGTGCGCATCGAACGGGGTGTTCGCAAAGACGACGATGAGGCCAGCTTTGGTTTTCTTTCCGACACCATCCTGCCAGGCAGCGACTATCGTTTCACGCTGCCGCGCGGCATTTTCAACCGGCAGCTTGTCGGCAATCATGGGCAACCCAACCTGTATGGCATCGACCCGGTGCGGTTTTACGCCGAGGGCTACTTTCCGAAGATCGCCCAAGGAATGGATGTCAAGCTTGGCCGGTTCTATGCCCCTTGGGGAATTGAAGCGGTCGACGCGCCGAGCAACACCTTCCTCTCGCACACCTACACCTTTGTGTACAATCCGTTCACGCAAACCGGCGTGGTGGCCACCACCAAACTCAATGAAGCCTGGTCGTCGCAGTCGGCGTTGGTGCTGGGCAACGATGAGTTCATCACGCCGGGCAATCAACTGAAATTCTCGGGCAACCTCCAGTGGGACGCGCCCGACCGGCCCGATGCCTTGCGGTTCTCGATGATCCTTGGCTCGCCGCGCTACCGCACTCGTTATCATCTGGACAACCTGAACCTGTTCGAGCTGATTTACAGCCTGGAGCTCAACCCGAAGCTGAAGTACATTTTCGCCACGACGTTCGGCTATCAGACCGACGTGCCCGGCCTGGGCCTGGCCGATTGGATTGGCTATCAGAATTACCTGACGCGCGAACTCACCGAACGGCTGACCGCCGCGCTGCGCGTGGAGTTGTTTGAGGATTACCAGGGGCAACGAACAGGCTTCGCCGGCCTGTACACCGACGTGACCGCCGGCATTCAGATTCAATTGACCGAACGGATTCGCATTCGGCCCGAGCTGCGGTTCGATAACAACAGCCGCTCGCGCCCCTTCGAGGGTCATCACAGCGTGTTCACCGCCGCCACCGACGTGATCATCCGCTGGTGACCCGCACCGCCTGGCTGGCTGATGCCGATTAGCGGTTGATCGTGAAACCGAAATTGATGCCTTGCACAAACACGACCTGGCGGTTGTGGGCATTGACGATTCCCATGGCGGGCAGCGAGTAGTTCACCATGTCGGGCGAACGGCCGATGCCGCCCAGCACGATGCCGGTCCAACCGACCTGGGCGTAGCACTGGCGGAAGATCTGGTATTTCAGGTTGAAGCGAAACTCGCCCACCGGCGCGAAGGTGGCCGTGTGCTGGTTGTGAAGAAACCCTTGGGGCGTGAAGTTGGTCGAGCGGAACTGAGGCGCGGTGAAGGCCCGGGAGGTGCCGGTGGTGCCGGTGCCCGTCCCGCCGCTTTGCTGCGAGAGAAAGGCCTGCGAGGCCTGGGGAAACTGCACGAACAGCACGGGGTTGAGGTTGCTGCCCGAACGCTCGCCAATCTGTCCCTGCTGGTGGTTGTTCTGAGCGTTGCCTGCCGCCATGAACCGCCATTCGGTGTCGAACGCGAGTCTGCCGCGCTGCTTCTGGAAACGGAGGCCGATTTGCGGCCCAACCAAGTTGTTCTGCGACCACTGGGTGAAGTGCGTGTCGGCCAACAATCCGCTTTGGATGATGGCGCCGCCACCGCCTCCCCCGCCGGTGCCGCCCGTGCCGCTGCTCAGCGATTGCGTGGTGCCTTCGCCCAGGAAATAGAAATTGTCCGTAAAGCGGAGATACCGCACGCCGACCATAAAATCCCAGATGCCATGGTTGGGCCGCCGGTTCTTGGACAGCCCGTAGGTACGCATGACTTCGATGCTCCAGACGCGCGAGCTATAGCGAGAGTATACGTGGTCGAAGAAGATGGGCAGATTCACCAGGTCGCCGAAGTCGACCGGGGCAGTCACATCGGGGAATCCATCGGGCGGCGGGTTGAACTGCGGCGGTGGCGCGGCGTTGGGTGTGCCAATGTCGCGCCCGGAACCGCCGAACACATGGTTGTTGTTGATGTCGGCGTCGACAACGGCGGTCGAGCCCGCGCCGCCCGCACCACCGCCAGTGCCGCCAGTACTGCTGCCGAATGGCGGCGGCTGATTGGCGGGAATGGGCAGCGACTGTTCAATGAAACCCTCCAGCGGCGACACGCCATTGACAAAGGGAGAGTCGAACGAGACGCCCGCGTTCGATACCGCGGCCGTCGAGGTCTGGGAATGCAGCCAAAAGTAGCCAACCAACCAGCCCACATCGTCGTCGCCGACATAGCCCAATTGAATTCGCTCGCCGTTTTCCATCTTGGGCTGAATATAGCCGGTGTCGAGCGTGTTCGGCTGGGTAATGAAGCCGCCCGGCACCCCCGTCGACACCAGAGGGTTATATCCTTCTTTCCCCACCGTAGTCCGCTGGGGCGACGAAATCGTCCAGCCCACGTCGTCGATGGTAAAGAACCAACCGCGCTTGCGGCGGTTGGGTCCGCGCCCGTAGGGACTCGTAACATCCGAGGCCGGCGCAAAGGGTTGGAATTCGCGTACTCCAGGAACCCATTCATAATCGGGTAGTTCCTGGCCCTGGGCGGCGGCTGCCAGTGCGATTTGCAAGCCCAATGCCAGCCATACCTTTGAGCGTTTGATCGACATCGCTGGGGTCTACCTTGCCTTCCCTGTCGGTACGTGGCGCACGCTCTCCACGGCGGAAAGCCTTGCGCTGTGCCCGTGCGGGTAGTATCGGTAGTGCCGCGCGAACTAGTTGAACAAGAACGGCAAAACTTGCTGCAAATGCCGGTCTGAACGATAGTTCCGGGCAAGACAGGCGAGCGGCTGGGATGGCTGGGAAGAGTTTTCTGGCAGAAGCTCGCCTTGACGGCGACGGTCGGTTATGCCTCGCGCTGCCGCGATGGCAGATCTTGCCGGTTGGGTTTCCGCAAACGCCAAAGTCCGCGCGATCGAGGCCGCGGCGCGTCGAACTCCTTCGCAAATTCGGTATAATGCAGCCATCTTGCCGGTTCTCGCCAAGTGCGCAAATTCGCGTGCTTGCCACCGGTCGATTTGGAGATAATCCCATGAATGCCCGCGGACCGGCAATGGTCGCTTTGCTATCAATCGCGTTGTTTCTAGAGCCGGCCCTACCGGCGCCTGCCGCCGAGGAACCGCGCGATTCCGACGCCACCGAGTTGCCGCGATACTCGCTGAAGGTCGGCCAAGAGCTCGGTTATCAGGCGCAAAGCGAATTCCAGGGCGCGAACGGGCCACCCTTGAAGTCGCAATACAACTGGCAAGTATGGGTGGTCAAGCAAAACGGCGACGGTAGCTGGCGACTGATTCTGCGGCAGTCATATACTTACGAGACGCCCGCGGCGCCATCCGACGCGAAGGCCACCAAGCCCGCCAAACCCGCGGTCCCTCCAAAGCCGGCGGGTACACCACGAGCAGATCGCCGCAGCAAACCGGCCGACAACCAGGCTCGGGGCGAACCGGCGGGCTTCACCGCGCCGGAATATGTC
Source organism: Pirellulales bacterium (assembly GCA_025927475.1). Taxonomy (GTDB): domain Bacteria; phylum Planctomycetota; class Planctomycetia; order Pirellulales; family JAICIG01; genus JAICLL01. The sequence goes on along the minus strand of JAICLL010000089.1, from coordinate 18,811 downwards.
ACGTTCGCCTATTGCGATCTGTTTCCCGATGGCCGCATTGCCGACAACCCGACGATCGATTTACGGTTGGAGCCTCGCTTGCTGTTCCCTAAATTGCCCAAAACCAGCAAAGAACTGCAGAGCGGCTGGAGCGATTTACGGCGCGGCGCGCAGGTGACCTATCGCTACCGTGTGCCGCGACCGCCGGAGGATGACGCCGACTCGAAAACCTGGGAAATTCACGCCACTCGGCAAAGCCCGACCGACGATGTCCTGCTCAGCTCGACCAAGGCGACCTACTTTTTCGACGCCGAGCGTGGAGTGATTGAACGGGTCGAAAGTCGTCTTCAGCAGCAATATGGCCTGATCGGCGAAGGAACCAATACGACCGAGCTGATGGGCACCGAATCGTTCGATCAGGCCTGGACGCGCCAATTGAACAAAGAAATGGAAATCTATTTTGACGTGCAGGAGCGATATCGCGAGCTGCTGCAAGAAGCGCAGCGCGATAGCACTGAAACCGAGACGCTGCTGCTTGACGCGGGGGCCTTGCTCCAGCAGGCGGCGGGTAAGGTGACCTTGCCGCTGATTAAGGAGGAGTTGAACAAGCAACTGGCCCAACATGCCATGAACGCCGGTTTTGCCGCGCGGGCCGCGCGCGATCGCGCCGACCTGATCGACGCTCCCGCCCCCACCTGGCAGCTTAAAGATCTGGACGGCAAATCGCATTCCTTGAGAAACTACAAAGGAAAAGTCGTGGTGCTCGAGTTTTGGCAACGCGGCAGCGACTGGTGCTTGCGGCTGGTTCCGCAAATCGAACAGATCGCCGAGCACTTTGAAGACCGGCCCGTCGTGGTGCTAGGCATGAACGTCGACGCCAAGGAAGAAGACGCCCGCTTTGTTGCGGGAAAGATGGCGCTCAATTATCCCAACCTGCGCGCCGACAAAATTGCCGAGAAATACGGGGTGAGAGAACTGCCCGCGGTCATCGTGATCGATCAGAAGGGCAAAATCCGCGATTACCGCGGTGGTTATTCGACAAGCTTGGCCAAAGAAGTGATTGCCGAAGTCGAAGAGCTGCTCGACGAGGGCGACGCGGAAAAGAAGTAGTCTCTTTTCATCACGTGGAGAGCTTCAGAACCCGCCGGTGATCTGTTCCCCGCCCGACGGCGTGACCAACGCGCGCACGGTTTGCGGGCTGGTGGAGTTGGATAACGTGGCGATGTGCCCGTCGGCAAACAAGACGACCGCCACGCCGGGATGATTGCTCGAAATCTCGTTGCCCGGCGCATTGACCGTAAACGACATCTGATTGGCATCCAGATCGCGCGGCTCCATCCAGGGGATGGCGGCGTGGCTGCTTTCGACCACCATGAGCGTGTTCGTGGTGCCGTCTTTGATCGAGCCAACATTGGTCGATTTCTCGCCGTCGAACATGGTGCCTGGCCCCGTGATCGCCACATAGTCGGTGGTGTTGGTTGGCGCCGGGTCGGAGGGGCAACGGAAGACCGGCGGCATTTCAGCGGCCAATCGGCTGTTGTTCGGCCCGTCCCAAGGTTCATCGAAGCGATACCGCTTGTACAGGGCTTCCTGTTCCAGGTAGGGAAGAATCAGCACGCGCCAGCTATGCATGGGCTTGCCGTCGGCATCGGCGACGTAGGCGGGAGGGAACTCTTTGTAAACATCCGCGTAGGATTGCATCGCCAGGCCGATCTGCTTGAGGTTGTTAGTACACTGGCTACGGCGAGCGGCTTCGCGAGCGGCTTGCACCGCCGGCAGCAACAAGGCCAATAAGACGCCGCCGCACATCAGCGCGCCCACCAACGCCCCGCCCAAGACGACGATCAGAATGACCGCTGAGGAGCTACGTTGTGCCGGGGCGCCGTAGGCGGGCGGCGCCGCAGCGCCATAGGCCGGCGCCGCGGCCCCAGGCACCGTGACCGTCGCTCCGCACTGGCGGCAAGGCCCCGTCTGGCCGGCATACTGATCGTCGACAACCGTCTGCACGCTGCACTGAGGACAGGTGAATTGAATCGCCATCGCGGAGGAGCTCCTGGTGAGCCAAAATGCAAACAGGCACGACTGTTATAAGCACAACCGAGCGCTGCGGCAAGCCACGCGGCGGAAGGGTGGTGTCCTAAAGTTGAGATGGTCAGCCACACTAATCCGAAGCGCTAGCGAGGAAATGGCTGTTTTTGCCTCGCTGGCGCTTCGGGTTAGTGTCTCTTCGACCTCGACCAACTCAACTTCAGGACACACCGGCGGAAGACCTGCCTGCTATCGCTCGGACTGGTTGCGCTGGTCTCTGGCCGACGTAACGGTCGGATCGACTTTCAGGGCGCACTGGTCGCAGATGGCGTGGTCGCGATCTCCGGCGAAAATCTGGTAGCCCCCTGCGACTGCGAGCCGCTGCGCGCAGCCGATGCAGTCGGTCTCGAAAGGGCGGTCGTTGTAGAGCAGCGTCAATTGCGCCATCTGGTCGCTCTTCGGTCAATGGGGCGGTGTGGAAATCGCACCCGCCGCGGCCGCGGTACGAATCGCATGCTGCCACTGCATCGGCACGTGGGTTGCATATCGCTTCCGGCCGCAAAGGGTCACCGATCGTTTTCTCTGCCCACTGGTTTTCTCTGCCCAAAGGAGGACTGCGTATGGCCGGTTCGTCATGGTTTACCAAAATGTTAGGGATGCCGCTCACGCTGGGCAACCTGGAAGATTTGCTGGTTTTGCAGTTGGAGGACTTGCTGAGCGCCGAGACGCAGTTGATCAGTGCGCTGCCCAAGATGGCCAATGCCGCGGCGAGTTCGCACTTGAAATCGGCGTTTGAAAGCCACCTTCAAGAGACGAAGCATCACAAAGAGCGGCTGGAAAGCGCGTTCCGGATGCTCGGCAAGGAGCCGAAGAGCGACACCTGCGAGGCGATGAAAGGGTTGATCTCGGAAGGTCAAGAGATCATTAATTCCAGCGGCGATCCGGATGTGAAAGATTCCGCACTGATCGCCGCCGCCCAGCGGGTCGAGCATTATGAGATTGCCGGCTATGGCTGCGCCCGCACGTTTGCCCGGCGGCTGCACCGCGAAGACCTGGCCCAGTTGCTCCAAGAAACGCTGGAAGAAGAGGCCAAGGCCGACAAGCTTTTGACGGAGATTGCAGAGTCTTCGACGAATCCGCAAGCGGTTCAGGCGTAGAACCGCGGGCGGCGCGAAAACCGCGCCCGTGAGCGCGGACCATTTCAACGATCGGCACGTCGGTGCCCCGGTGGGTTCGACCCGCCGGGGCATCGCGGGCCGTAAGCCGCAGTGACGCGAAAAAAATTTGCGCGGCGCTGGTAATCGCCGTCATGGCCGGTATGATGGCGCTAGAGGCAATGGAACTTACGCTCACGGAGGTTTACATGCTGGAACGACAATCCCTCAAGAGACCCCCGCTGCCGCTGCGTCATGTGCGGGTGTTGGTGGTCGAAGATCAGCATGCCAGCGCTGAACTGATTCGCCAGGCGCTAGCTCGCTGGGGATGCGATGCGCGGGTCTGCCAGACGGGCGCCGAAGCGCTCGAAACCGCCTCGGAATATCATCCCCACGTCGCCGTGCTCGAACTCGATCTGCCCGATGTCGATGGCTGCGAGGTTGGCCGGTGTTTGAAGGAGCAGTCGGGACGGGACGAGATGGCGCTGGTGGCGGTGACCGGTTCGGGTCGAGACGACACTCGCCGCCGCACCAATGACGCCGGTTTCGACCTGCACTTGCTCAAGCCCATTCGCCCCGACGTGCTGCATTCGGTCTTGGTCCGGGCGGAACAATCGGCCTGGTGACCATCGCTTATACCCACGCGCAATGGCTTACACCGCCGCGCAACGAGTCAACTGGCCAAACGCCTGCTTCGAGTGCTCGAGCAGCTTGCGGTAGTCGGCCATTTCAAATTCTTCTCCCAGCAGCTCGACATCGTAATAACCGTCGTATCCCGCCGACGACAAAGCCGCGATAATCTCGCGCAGCGGAATCGTGCCTTCGCCCAGCCGCGTGCGATTCTGCTCATGCTCGGGCGGGCATTTGCAATCGCCCAGATGAACAACGGCAATCCGCGGGGCCAATCCTTTGAGCCGCTCGACAATGCCGTCGTCCTGACCAAAGTGATAGGTGTCGAAGGCCAGCTTGACGTTCGGCGAGCCGACGCAATCGATCATTTCCAAGGCAGCGTCGAGACTGGTCAAAAAAGTCCATTCGGCGGCGCAGCCCAAATGCATCGGTTCCAGCGCCAAGGTCACGTCGACCTCGGCGGCCAGCGCCGCCAACTCGGTCATGGCCTCTTTGACCAACCGCCGCACATGATTGTGGGTATGGCCGGCCCGGCCGCCGCTGTAGACCACCAGGCACGAGGCGTTCATATCGTGGGCTAAACGAACGGCTTCCAGCCCGTCGTCGATGCTCTCGCGCAGCGATCCGCCGTCGCTGCCGGTGAAACCGCCGGCCCACAGCAAATTGGAAACGTTTAATCCGCTTTCCGCCAGCAGCTCGATCCCCTTTTCTTCTCCGAAGTCAGAAAGTTTTTGCCGCCAGACGCCGATCGCTTTGATGCCCGCGGCCGCGTATTCGGCCACGTCTTGCTCAAACGGCCACCGGAAGGTGGTCATTTCGTTCATCGATAATCGTGCCATCCGTGTCCGCTCCGTGAATTCATGAAGCCGATGAGAATTGAACGGGCGCGAGCCGCCTCCGGGAACGCGCAGGGAGGTAGTATGGAGAATGACGGGGCGTCTGTAAAGCAACCTGGTGGGGCTGCCTGCGGAGCGGGCCGTTGGCCGTTTACCGTCCCAGCAGTTCATCGACGGCGGCGCCGATGTTGGGCCGGGCCATGAGCGTTTCGCCCACCAGCATCGCGTCGACGCCGGCTGCTTGCAAACGCTCGACGTCGGCCCGCGTGCGAATGCCGCTTTCGGCCACCACGACGCACTCGTCGGGTATTTGCCGCCGTAAACGCAGCGTATGTTCGAGATCGGTCTGGAAGGTGCGCAAGTCGCGATTGTTGATGCCGATCAACGTCGCGCCCGCGGCCAGAACCCGCGGCAGGTTCTGGGGCTCGTAGAGCTCGACCAGCGGCGTCATGCCCAGCTCGATCGCCTGGTTGTGCAAAGCCCGCAAACGGCAATCGTCCAGACATTCGGCGATTAACAGCACCGCGTCGGCCCCGGCCAGGCGGGCTTCGAGCAATTGGTAGCGATCGAGAATAAAATCCTTCCGCAGAATGGGCAGACTCACCGCTTCGCGCACGCGGCGAAGGAAGTCGAGATGGCCTTGGAAATAGGTTTCGTCGGTCAGCACGCTCAAACACGCCGCCCCATGCCGCTGGTAGATTTGGGCGATGGCCACCGGATCGAAATCGGCGCGGATCACGCCCGCTGAGGGACTCGCTTTCTTGATCTCGGCAACCAGCCGGATCGGACCGGGCGCCGCCAGCGGAGTGAAGAAATCGCGCACGGGCGGAGCGTCGGCAAGCTGTGCTTCAAGTTGCGACGCGGGCCGGGCCGCCTGGGCCGCTTCGATCTCGCGGCGCTTAGTAGCGATGATCTGATCAAGAAGGGTGGACATGACGTCTCAATCGGCATGATCGCCGCTTACCAGCGCCAGACCGCCGTGCCCCACGACAAGCCGGCGCCAAAACCACTCAGCAACAGCCGATGACCACGTTCGATACGTCCCTGCTCGACCGCTTCGTCAAGCGCCAAGGGGATACTGCCGCCCGAGGTATTGCCATAGCGATCGAGATTGATGAACACTTTTTTGCGGTCGATGCCCAGCACATCGGTGGCGGCATACACGATGCGAATGTTCGCCTGGTGCAAAATGACCAGGTCGATTTCGGCGGGCGTCAGCTCAGAGGCCCGCAATACATCGGAAATCGATTCATCGAGCAGCCGCACCGCCCACTTAAACACCGCCCGGCCGTCCATCTGCATGTATTGCAGACCTTTTTCCAGCAGCTCGCATTGCATCGGCAAGCGCGAGCCGCCCATGGGCCGGCTGAGCAGTTCGCCGCCCGAGCCATCGGAACCCAGCGTGTAGGAAATCAGCCCTTGGTCTTGATTGCCGGCGGCTAACAGCACCGCGCCGGCCCCGTCGCCAAACAAAGGATAAGTGCCTTGATCTTGTGGATTGAGAATGCGCGAGTTGCAATCGGCGCCGATCACCAGCGCCAGCTTGCTGCAACCAGTGGCCACAAACTGAGAGGCAGTGACCATTGCATACATGAACCCCGCGCAGGCCGCTTGCAGATCGACCGCCGGGGCGCGAATGCCCAGCCGGTCTTGCACCAGGCAGGCCGTGGCCGGAAAAGCCATGTCGGGCGTGAACGTGCCCACCAGCACCAGGTCGACGTCGGCCGGCGATACGCCGGCACGCTGCATGCAACGCTCGGCCGCAATCACCGCCAGATCGCTGGTGGCCATCTCGGGCGGAGCATGCCGGCGCTCGCGAATGCCGCTGCGCTGCTGCACCCAGGCCGGGTCGAAACCCAGTCGCGCGTGCAGGTCTTCGTTGGTCACCACGGGGTCGGGCACGTAGCTGCCGGTGGCGACCACTTGCACGCCCGTCAGACGCCGCAGCGGCGCCCGCCGGTTCTGATCGATCAGATCACTGCTCATTCAATCCCCGATATCGATCCATCGTCGCTCTCGGTGCGATCGCAGCACGGCGTCGGCGATGCGCTGAGCGTTCAGACCGTCAAGAAAACTGGGCACGGCCATCAGGGGGCGAGAGGGCACGTCGGGCCATCGTAAGCTCATTACGTCGGAGCGGTTTTAGATGACTTGAAAACCCATAGCGTAAGGCTTTTTCGACTACCCCACAAGGCCGCTTCCCGGTTACTTTTAACGCCGTTTAACGGCAGGCAGTCCACTTGTGGTCCGAATGCGCGACCATCTCCGAGAAAACTTCTTGACAGCGGCCGTAACCGGTGTAGTTTTATGTCATCCGGCGAACAGAGACTGGTGAGCTTTCCTACCGAACGGAAAGATCTCGATGCTGGGCAGGTGCTGATCGACATGGAAACCGGCTTTTCTGCGCCAGCCGGTCTACGTGTCGACGTCGCAATTGAAATCTCGGACCAAGATCGCCAGCACGCGTTTACTGTCCATCAGCAGCGCCCCGACACGCACTGAAAGAGTAATAACCGATCTCGGCGACGGAAACCACGTCGCGGCTAGCGTCGTCGGCACCGGCCACCAAATGCATTTGATCTGCCGCTATGGCATGCATTGTCCTGTCCTTCGTTACGATCGTCGCACCCGGCCGGATCGCCGCGAGTGCAATCAAGCGGTCGCCCATCTTGGGGCCTCCTGCATGGAATCCCAGCGCCGCAAGGTCGGCGAGTCTGGGCGGCTAAAGCCGATGATTGGGCACGCTCTGCACGTCGGCGAGCACCAATGAAAAATGCCCCGGCTAGCCGCGCTTTTTGAGCGGATAGAGCCGCCCGTCCACGCCTGCTATACTGGAATGCATTATGGCAATAACGCTGCAGGTTCTCGAACAGCGACTAGCCGCAATCGAGCGAGAGATCGTTGACTTAAAGGCCCAATTTGCGCGGTCGCACCACGTCGTGAGCCACGGGGCACGCCTTCTCCAAGACGCTCAAGCCCAGCATGCCGCTGCCACGACCGCTTGGCAGGCAATTTCGGCGCGCCTCGGCATCCAGGGCCAGCCCATCGGCGCCAAGCAGTTCCGCCAGCGGCTGGCCGCGGCCGGAATGAGTCCCGACGACAATGCCTTCAGCCGCGAAATCATTGCCATGCGCGAGGAATGAGCGACATGGTCTCTTTTTTTCTCGACGGCAGCGCACTGGCCAAGCGCTATGTGCCCGAAAAGGGCTCGGACCTTGTCGACTTCATTCTTGACAACGTGCCCGGGCAACGGGTCTTCTTACTTAACACCGGCGCTGCCGAAGTGGTCTCCGTGGTGGTTCGCAAAAAGAATGCGGGCATACTTTCCGCCGCGGACTGCAGCCAAGCGCTGCTGGAACTGGAAAGCGACGTGATTCGATCGTCCAGCAAGCAATTGCTCGCCTTCGACACTGCCGTCGTTATCGAGGCATTTTTCTACATCGTGGCGCACTCGATCAATGCAACCGACGCAATCATCCTCCGGGTCGCTCTCGAAGTGGCGCGGCACTTGCGCCTTCAGGGCGACGATCTAGCCCTTGTCGCATCCGATCAGCGCCTGCTCCGCGCCGCCCAGGCAGAAGGGTTGGTCACGTTCAATCCGGAAGCGCAGGATCTAGTTGCCCTGACGGCGTTGGTAAACCCGTAGCTGCTCATTCAATCCCCGATATCGATCCATCGTCGCTCTCGGTGCGATCGCAGCACGGCGTCGGCGATGCGCTGAGCGTTCAGACCGTCAAGAAAACTGGGCACGGCCGGGCGTCCTTCACCGATGGCCGACACAAACTCCCACATCAGGTCGTAGCGGAAGACGGTGGCCGGCTTGCCCTCGCGCGGGTCGCGCGGGCTGTCGGCGGGCTTGAGGAACTCTTGGGGCACTTCGACCGGCGCCAGATCGTGGCCGGTGCGTCCCAGCAAAATGCGGTTCGGCTCGTGCAGACGATACACCGCCGAACCTTCCGAACCATTGACCTCGGCCCATTCGTGCCCGAAGCCGTCGCGATGATATCCCTTGGCCAGCGTGGTGCCTTCCCAGACGCCAGTGGCGCCGCTGGCAAATTCGCCGATCAGGCTCGACCAGTCGTCGACGTTCGATGGCGGGCAGTCTTTGCCATCGACCGTGGTGGTGCGGGGGGCGAAGCGGGCGACCGCTCCACAGACCCGCTCGACCGGTCCCAGCAAGTCGATGGCAAAATCGAGCCGGTGGATCGTCATATCAAACAGGTCGCCGGCGCCGGCCAAGTGTTCGTATTGACGCCAGCCCCAGCTTGTTTCGGGCCAATCCAAGAAACGCTGCGAGCGAAAATGCCGCGGCTGACCCAGCGAGCCGCTTTGCACCAGGTGCTTCAAATATCGCATGGCCGGGGCGAAGCGATAGGTGAAGGCGGTCATGTGGACCACGCCAGCCTTCTTGGCGGCCTGGTACATGTCGTGTACTTCGGCGGCGTTCAACCCCAGCGGCTTTTCGCACATCAGGTGCTTGCCGTGCCGGGCGGCAGCCAGGGCAATGGGCCGGTGGGTGAAGTTGGGCGTGCAGATGACCACCGCGTCGACTTCCGGATCGGCGCAGAGCGATTCGGCGTCGGTGGTGGCGTTTTCGACGCCCCACTCGCGTTTTCGCCGCTCAAGCAATCCCTCGTCGGCGTCGCAGATGGCAGCCAGGCGGGCACGGCGGTCGAGCCGGATGCCCGGCACATGGTGATAATCGCTCACGGCCCCCGCGCCGATGATCGCGATGCGCACAGGTCCGTCGGGCCGCGATTGGGTCATGGTGTGGAAATGGGTCTCGCCGAATGGAAAGCCAATAGCCTAAAGGTTTTGGCGATGCGAAACAAGGGCTTTTGGGTTTCCGCGTTCGCCTCGGCACGCAGCGTCGTTTTAAGCGTTGCAAGCGGGAAAATGGCCTTGGCAATTCGGGCTGACCTCGCCTAACCTGTGCCAGAAATTGGGCCTTCAGCCGGCCGCTCCCGGCGGTGGGCGCCCTCATCGAGAGCCATCGAGAGGACCGAGAGCGTTGAAACTGTTGGCGCTGGCCGAAGGGGCCGACCATGTCTGTTATCGTTACCGCTTGGCCGCTTTCGAGCCGGCCCTGGCGCGCGCCGGCTGGCAACTCGAATGCTTGCCGCTGGCCAAAAACAGCCTGGCGCGCTTTCGACAGCTCCGCCGCGCCCGTCACGCCGACGCAGTCGTTTTGCAACGCAAGCTGTTGCCTTTTTGGCAACTGCGCAGGTTGCGAAAACACGCCAGGCGGTTGATCTTCGATTTCGATGACGCGGTCTTTCACCGCGACAGTTACCATCGCAAGGGCATCCAGAGTTGGCAGCGGATGATTCATTTCTGGGCCACCGTGTACTGCGCCGACGCCGTGCTGGCCGGCAACGAGTTTCTGCGCCGCCAGGCGGCCGCCTTCGTCGAACCCGAGCGTGTCTACCTGTTTCCCACTTGTATCGATCCCAGCCGCTATCCGCTCGCGCGGCATGAGCCGGGCGGGCCGCTGCGACTGGTCTGGATCGGCCAGCGCAGCACCCTGCCTAGCTTAGATGCCGCGAGCCAGCAGCTTGCCGCAGCGGCGGACGCCTGCAATGCGCTGACTCGCTCGTCGCGCCGCTCTCTAGGGAACGCCCTCCGTGGCGATCCGGGCAGCGAGTTCGGCGCTGCGCAGCCCGACGGTGGAACGGCACGGAGTCCGTTCTCTACAGAGGCCGCGTCGCCCGCCGGGATGGAGTTGCACGTCGTCTCCGACGTCTTTCCGAAGCTGCCGGGCGTGAAAGTGGTCGAGCGGCCCTGGAGCGCCTCGGGCGAGGCCGCTGAATTGGCCGCCGCGCACTTGGGCGTCAGTTGGCTGCCCGACGACGACTGGAGCCGCGGTAAATGCGGCCTGAAGGTCTTGCAATACATGGCGGCCGGTCTGCCGGTGGTAGCCAACCGCGTGGGTGTGCACACCGACATGATCGTCGATGGGCAAACAGGCTTTCTGGCCGATACTCCGCAAGAATGGGCTGCCGCGGTCGCTCGACTGGCGGCGGATCCTACGCTGCGCGCAACGATGGGCGTAGCCGCCCGACGGCGCGTCGAGCAAATCTACAGCGTGGCCGCATGGCAGCAGCAGTTCATCGGCCTACTCGGGCGATTGAGCGGCGAACATCGCGGGACGCCGATGGGGCAAGCCGCACCGCGAGGGCAGGCGGCATGAGCCGATTTTTTTCGCTGCTCCTGTTGTGCGGTCTGTTTCCCCCAGCATCTGGCTGTTCCACTCTCGTACAGCGAAAAAATGTGCTGCCTGCTCGACATACGCTGGTGCTCGATCCTTTGATCGTACACAGCGACTTCAAGCTTCCGCCGCATCACCGGCTGCTGAACGAATTAGTGCTGGAGCGCAACGAACTTTTGGCCACGCTGAATCTGGCCAAGAGCGAAGAGCAGGTACAAGTTTATCTGTTCGACTCGGAAGAGCGGTTTCGAGATTTCCTCGGGCGTTATTATCCCGACTTTCCGCCGCGGCGCGCGTTTTTTGTGGAAAGCGATACGCGGCTGGCGGTCTACGCTTACTGGGGCGACCGTGTGGCCGAAGACTTGCGGCACGAGGTGGCGCACGGCTATTTACACGCGGTGGTACCTAACTTGCCGTTGTGGCTCGACGAGGGACTGGCCGAATATGCCGAGGTGCCCCAGGGCAATGGGGGCCTGAACCAGCCGCACGTACAGTTGCTGTTGGAGAAGCTCGGCCAACATAGTTGGCGGCCGAATCTCGACCGGCTTGAACGGCTCACCTCGGCCAGCGAGATGACGCAGTCGGATTATGCCGAGGCTTGGGCCTGGGTGCATTGGCTGTTGCAGGGCGACGCGGCGGGGCGCCAATTGGTGCAGACCTATCTGGCCGAATTGCACCAGGGCCTGCGCGTTCCGCCGTTTTCCGCCAGGCTCAGCGGCCCACATCAGGCCAACGATGCGCTGCTGATCGCGCACCTGCAGGCTCTCGCTGCCCGGCGATAAGAGCGGCGTGGACCAGCCACCGTCAGTTACGCGCCGGACTAGCGAGGAGCCGCGAAAGTGCGAACGCCTCGTCACATTCCGCTTCCGTGCTCTAGGCACTTGGCGTGACGCAACTGGCGTACCACCGCGTTGCGCCGACGGATCGCGAGCGGCTTTAGCGCTTGCGGACCGCCTTGAAGCGCTCGCCGGGCACCACGAGCGACGTGACCCGAATGCCGAATTTGTCGCCCACCTTGACGGCTTCCCCCTCGGCCACCGCCTGATCGGCCACGTGCAAGGCGAGCATCTCCTCGCACGATTTGTCGAATTGAATAATCGAGCCGGTGCCCAATTCGACAATTCGCCCAATTGGCTGCTTCTTGGCCGCCAGCGTCACGATGACCGGCACCTTGATTCGCAAAAGGCTTCGAGCATAGCCGGGCAGCGTTTCGACGCCGAGAGCCGCCGGCGGTGGCGGCGCGACCGCGGCACTTTGCGCGGGCGCTGGCTTAGGCGGCTTGGGCGGTTCTTTCACGAAAATCTCGCCTGGCCGTGTGGCGGGCCAGACCAGGTTTGCCGTCGCTTCTTGGCCCGATTCGGTTCTCAGCGCCAGCGGCAGCAGCGCCGCCCCCGCCGCCACTCCGCCCCGCAGCAGGGCTTCGCCCAGGTTGCTTACCCGGGCGGCTTGAAAGTTTTCGGCGGTAAATGGCTCGGGCAAGACGAGCAGGCCGAGCTCCTGAGCCAAACGGATCAATACATCGGTCTCGGCGCCGCTGGGTTGGCTATACCAGGCCGGCAGCAGCCCGCTTGTCTCGGGCAACATGATCAGCGCGGCGCTGGTGCCGGTGGTCAGCAACACGACCAGCCCCGGCCCATCGAGATCGGCCGGTGGCGCGAGAAGATTGAAGGACGCTGGTTCGCCCATCGCCACGGTGGTTTGGCTGCCGACGAATTTCGACCAAGCGGCCCCAATTTCCGCGACGCGGCCCTGACAGGCCTCCAGGACTTGATCGGCGATCGCCGGCCCAAATTCCGACAGCATACTGCGCTTACCTAAATCTTCGCCCCGCCTGGCTGAAACCGCTGGCGGCGCTTTTATCGGAAGAACCCCCCGTAAACTTTAACCGGGCTTCTGGACAATACATCAAGTGCCGGGCTCGCGGTTTCACCAGCGGGCCGGACAATGCCAAGCGGCAAGCTAGCAATGTTCTGCTGGTCCTTCCCACGGTGCACATCGTGGTTGCGCGGCGAGCGCTTACCAAATTCTTCTCTTGGCGCCGAATCGCAAGCTATTGCTGCGCAACAAGCCGCGGATGATTTTCGCCCCTTTTTGTCGCCGCGGGGGGATAGGTGCCGTTTCGGGGGGAACTGGTTGGCGCCCAACGGTCACCGCACACGCGAGGCCCGCGCCGCCCGCCGCATTTTTCTGCCAGCAACTCTTCTGTCACCCTATCGGCTGCGCGCAGCCGATCCCCCCCGGTGGCGATGGGCTCAGTGCGGCCGCCAAGCCGGGGCATCGGCCAGCGTGCCGCGCAGGCGCCGGACCAACGCAGAAAGGACGGAAACCAACGCGGAATGACAGAAAGATGGCTGACAGAAAAATGAGAAGCTGATAGGCTCGGCGCTATTTGGTTTACGCCGCCCGCGGCATTTTTCTGTCATCAATTTTTCTGTCATTCCATCGGCAGCGCGCAGCCGATCGCCCCCCAGGTGGCGTCCGAAACCCGGCCCTCTCTCCATTTTTTACCAGACGAGTGGCTCGGGTAGCTTTTCCGCTTTGTTTCGCCCTTCTCGCCGGCCCCAGACTCGCAGCTTCGCAAGCGGGGCGGCGGCAAGTCGGCCTGAAGCAGGCAGCGGCAAAGCAGGATGTCTCGGTTCGCTGTTTTCTCGGTTCCCTGCCTTCAGCGATTCGTCGTATTCGGACCCATCCCAGGACCCGTCCCGTATATCTGCCCCGCCACAAAGAAACGCGCGTCGGACGCAGGCGAGCAACGCAGTGATAGGCCCCGACCACCGACTCATTGACGTAAGTATACATATGGCCATGTTCCGGTCAAGCACTCGGGTTGCCCCATGATTGGCGGCGGCTCAGCCACAAGGCTGGGTGTCTTTGTTTGCTCCCTGAAGGATAAGATCACCGGAAACGATGGTACTTTGGTGGAAAGGGGTATAGGCATGTACCCTTCGACCACGGGCCGTATTCGGGACAAAAATGGCGATGTGGTTGGTTTCAAATTTGCAGACCCGAAGGCAATCGCTAAAAAGGAACTCGACGTGCTTTTGAAATACAAGGAGGAGGGAAATCTGAAACCTGGGCAGAAATACCAGTTAGCCCTCATCGGATATAGCGCCGGCGCCCACGAGGCCGTCCAGGTCGCCAATGCAATCGCGACACTGCTCAATTCAGGCAAAGAGGAAGACTCAAAATACAAGGCGCTGGCGAACGACATCGAGATCCATTTGGCGACTTTCGATGCGATCGCGCCGAAAACCAAACGGGGACTGCCTCAGCCTTCACCCGCGGACCTGCTTACTGGCGATGCCAGGAAGTTCGTCGCGAGTTGGCACAACTACTTCCAAACTCGCGACACCGGCGCCGATTTACGCCAGGTGCTTCCAGATGTTCCGAAGCTTAAGCCGCTACAGGGCCAACCCGAGTTCGACTTTGCGACCAACCGAGATATCAGCGTGATATTTAATAACAATAGTATCAAGAAATACGGAGGAAAGCTAAATGCAGCGCATGCCATGATGATGCTTGAACTTGTTGAGGAGAAGAACAGGAAAATACAGGACTCTATCGTAGACGGCTTGCTGCCCTAGCGAGGTCATTTGCGGAGTTCACCAGCCTCGCATTTGGCCATCCTGGCACCGGCACGTCGGGGAGACCTTACCCCAACGACAATGCAATCAACGCGATGGGCTTGGAATTATGCCAATCGATTCTGAGATTTGCGGAAGGCCGCAGTATTCGTTGCGGACGCTGTTGCTCGTGGTAACGCTCGTCTGCTTCGCGCTCGCCATTTGGGCTTCGCGCGAGCAGCGCTACCGCGCGCGGCTTGCGGCAATCGCCGCATTGGAGGACAAATCGTGGACGATGGTTGTGTCTGCCGACAATGGTTACCCCTTCGGTGGGCTGACGAGAGGAACGGGTCGGCCACCTTGGCCCAGGGAGGGCAACCGTGTGGTAGGTCGATATTGGCGCGCGCTGCAGCCCGGCGATGCGGTGGTCTACGGGCTGCAGCGCGGCGACGCGGTAGACTATGCAGACAAGAGACGCGGACGTCATCTTGCGAATGACGAGATATCCGCGCTCTTGCATTTCCCGGAGTTGCGTGTGCTAAACGTCGCCACATCGCAAATCACCGACGCTCAGCTTGGCGAAATCGCGAAGTTGCGTTCCTTAGAAGAGCTCGACCTCGGTGGCACAAGTATCAGCGACCGGGGCATTAGCGAGCTTGCAGATTTGCGCTCATTGCGCGTCCTCGTCCTTAGTACAACGAATATCAGCGGTGAATCCTTCGCGAACCTCACCGCGCTGAGCGGTTTGGAGGAACTCAATCTCAATGACGCGCGCGTTACCGATGAAGGAGTCCGCCGTTTGTCCGCTTTTCCATCGCTGCGCGTCTTGCATCTGAGCGGGACTGTGATCTCAGACGGCGCCCTAACTTGCTTATTGTCGATGCCCTCGTTGCAGAAGCTTGACGTCAGCGACACAGACATCGGCGATGGCGCGGTTCGCCATTTGGTGGCTTTGCGCTCGCTGCGCGTCTTGTGCATGGCGCGGACGCGCGTTACCGGCGCCACCTTCGACGTGCTCGCGTCGCTTCCGAAGCTTGATGAACTGTGGCTCTATGGCGCTCCCGTCGCGGACGAAGGCGTGAAGAGCATCGCCAGGCTGGGCGCCGTGCGAGTACTGTACCTTGGCAGTGCAACGATTTCGGGCTCCACCCTCATGTATCTCGCCGGAATGCGTCAACTTGAGACACTCGGACTGAACGATAGCGATGTCGGAGATGCGTCCTTGCGCTGCTTAGGATCTATTCCGAGGTTGAGTTGGCTCGGGCTCGACGGCACTCGGGTATCGGATGACGGCCTTCGGGCGTTGCAGGGATGCAAATCGCTTCAGGGTCTGAGTATCAGGGGGTGCTGCGCGGTTTCCGACGTGGGCTTGTTAGAATTGGCTCGAATCGATTCGTTAGAGGAAGTATTCGCGGAGGGCACATCTGTCACTGCGGATGGGGTGGCGAGGGCGAACGAGTTGAATCGCGCGCTTAGTATCTATTGGGACGACCCGGGCGTACGGAGTTCCGCGTGCGGTCAAAAAACGAAAGCGGCGGCCAAGTCGGGTTGAAATCGAGGGTTGGCGGCGGTCGGGAGCAAAAAACAATGTCGGTCTGAAATGTGCTGGCGGCGGTTTTCGGCGGCGCGAAGGGCCGCCGAAAGGCGTAAAACCACGGTGGGCGCGCGGATCGAGACAGTTGTGAAGTCGGAGATTTTTGAAATCAACCGACAACGGCTAAGCCGCCTTGCGGTGGTAGTACCGCAAGATGCCGCCCAACCGTTCGCGGCATTCGATCTCGCCGGCAGTCTGGCCAGGCCCACCAACCGGTTGTCCAACGCTTGGCCGTTTCGGTCAAGCATCATCATAATGAGGACAAGTGAATGACCATTCCGGGGAAGTGGTTCACCAGCGGTTGGTCGATCGTCACGACGGAGCATCGCTCGCGTTCCGCAAGTGCGACGTAGAGGCAATCATAAAAACCGACGCGCCATCAGCCCGGCGATCACCTGGCAAGCAACCGACGACGCGGGCGCCGAGCTGGCCGACGCCGACAACGACGCCGCCGCCAACCTCACCGATATCGACGACAACAACCAGGCCGTCGATACGTATGACGACGCGGAATCGGCCGATTACGACGCGCAACAAAAAGCCGAAGCGCTGGCGCTGCACGACATGCAGGCGGCCAACGCCTCGGGGCGCGCCGCCGCCATCCAGAGCTTCGATCAGAACAATGCCAGCCCGTGGGCCGACCTGGCGGCGGCGCAGGCCGCGGCGCTTGCGGCCCAGCAGACCAGCCAGGCCGACGCGCTACTGACGCAGTCCAACGCCTTGGCCGACGCGCAAGAGACCGCCGAGCAGGCGCAGGCCGACGCGCTTTCGAGCGAGGACGACGCCTTGGCGCAGGCCGAAGACACGCAGGCCACCACCGACGCCCAAGCCGCGCGCGACCAGGCGGTGGCCCAGGCCGCGGTGCCCGATGACGTGTCTGACGACCTGCCCGACACGCTGATCGCGCCCGCCGATGGTCCCGACCCAACAGCGACGTACCTCGCGCGGCGCCGCCCGCATGGTATTTTTATCCCCGTTTCCTCTTTTCGCCGGCTCCATCGCCAGCCTTTTCGGCCGCAACGCCCAGTCTAGCCGCAGACAAGCCGCCGCCTGTGCATCCGGCTCGTCAGAAAGCGCTGTCAAGCCTTCGACATGAGTCGATCAGACACCGGATCGCTCCGAATCGCGCGCACTAACCCCTGAACGCTATTGAGAACCCTGACCTCATTTAGCGGCCAGTCAGCGCCGAATAAACCAGTCCGCCGACGACGGCCAGCAGTGTAAGAATCGCCGTGGTCATGCCGATGGCCACCAGCACCTTCACCCCCGCCGAGAGTTCGCTGGCGTTCCAGGGGGCGCGTTCCAAGCCCGCCAGCGGCACAGTCTCATGGCTGGCCGCGCTCATCGGCTGCGTGCCTAGCGAAAGTTGGCTGGGGCTTTCAATCTGGCTGGCGTCTTCGGCCGGCAGCGGAAAGATTGGCTCGGTGTCGCCGACGTCCGGCGGCGCGCCGGTGTAGCTGGCCTGCGAACCGAAACCGAAGCTGGCCGGCGCCGAGCTTCTCAGCGGCGACGAATCGACGGGCACGCTGGCGTTGGCCCACACCGCCAGACGGGCGATCACCTCGCCCGCCGACTGGATGCGCTCGGCCGGGTCTTTGGCCATCATGTCGCCGATCACTTCCACAAAGTCATCGGTCAGTTCGGGATTTAGTCGGCGCGGGTCGAGCGGCGGCACCTGGCAATGCTTGCGTGCCTTTTCCTTGGCCGAGCCACCGGGAAAGGGCACTTTGCCGGTCACCGCGTAATACAGCGTGCAGCCGAGCGAATAAACGTCGCTCACCGGCGTGGGCCGATCGGGCGCGATGATCTGCTCGGGCGCCAGATAGTCGGCGGTGCCCACCACTTTGCCGCCGTGAATGTCAGTTTGTTCGGCGTCCTCAAAATAGCCCGACAGGCCCAAGTCAGAAACTTTGCAGTGTCCGTCGGGCGTCACCAACAGATTTCCCGGCTTGACGTCGCGGTGAATCAGTCCGCGGCTATGAGCGTAGGCCAATCCGCGGGCGGCCTGCGAGATGATCGAAGCCGCCTCGCGCATGGAGAGCCTGCCATCGCGGCGAATCAGGTTGCGAAGATTGATCCCCGGCACATATTCGGTTACCAGAAAGTGTACGTTCTTGTCATGCCCGGCATCGTAGGCCCGCACGAGGTTCTCGTGGTCCAACTGGGCCTGCGTGCGAATCTCACGGGCAAAACTGGCGATCGCTTCAGGCGTCGACTTGTGCGATGGCAGCACCTTGACGGCCACGGCGCGGCCCATGATCGAGTGTTCGGCCTTGTAGACCTCACCCATGCCGCCCTGGCCGAGAAAGTCGATCAGACGGTAAGGGCCAAGCTGGAACTTCACATCGGCCCGGCGCAAATTCTGAGCCTGCCAGCGATTGAGCTTGCCCAGCTCGACCAGCTTTTTGCTCAATTGGTCGTCGTTGATTGGCCTTTGGGCGCCGCCGGTCGACGAGAACGACGCGATCGCGGCGTCCAGGTCCTCTTGCGAGACCAGTCCACTCGCCAGCGCGCGTTGTTGAAAAACGGATTTCTGCAAGTTTTCGATCCCCTAAACCGGCTGCCCGCGACGGCCGAGAAACTTTGCGCAATCCCTTGGCACCGTAAACCATACCGCGCCGCGGCCGGCCGCGCCAAGCGCCCTCCGCAGAAGGTGGTGTCCTAATAGTGTGGTGCTGGCCCACACTAACCCGAAGCGTCAGCGAGGAAATGGGGAGATTCTGCCTCGCTGACGCTTCGGGTTAGGCGTGAGTCGCAGGTGTTGTGGCTTAGTCTCAAACGGTGCGGTTTTAACAGCAAAGGAGGTGAATCAAAACCTA
>JAICLL010000128.1 GCA_025927475.1 Pirellulales bacterium | reverse complement strand
GATACTGGCCTCCGTGGGTGGGTAATGATGGATACACTACCCTTCATCCTATCCCGGAGGCCACCTCTTGTTCAGCTAGCATTTGCCTCGCATGTTCTTGGCACTGCATCAGTTAGGACAAGCGGAGGGCGAGTTGCAACCAAAGCGATTGTAATTGCCGCCCTATGGACCGCGTGCATTCTCATCTCCCACTTCGCATCGGCGACGGTGGTGATCATGGTTGTGGACAAGCTCGCAGACCGGGCTTTGGAGGCTTTTGATCAACTGCAGTTAGACATGCCGGAGATTAGCGTGTTGGCATTTCAGGTTTCTGACTATTGCCGGAGTTACTGGTACACGCTGTCGGTATTTTTTGTCGTCGATGCGGTCTTGCTCTTCGGCTGCAGGCTTGCTCCACCGAAATGGAGGTGGTCAAGCGATCTGATTGCAGTGTTAGGCTTCATAACCTGCATTCTTTGGTTATCCTTCGAGTCGCTTGCAATGTCTCTTCCGCTTGAAGCAGCAATCAGTCCGAGGACTCGTTGAACCGCTTCGCAAGGCTGTCACCCAGCGGCTGCTTTCCATTGGGCTGCATCGGCGCCAACGAGCGCAACGCCCCATGCTTACCCTATCGGTCGGCGTCTGGAATCCGAAACACCTGCAAGTCTTGCCCCGCAGAACCGGGGATTGCCGCGATATGCCGATTGTCGGGCGAGACGGCCAGGCACTGCACGTAGGCGCTGCCCGCCGTTTCGAGCGAGCCGACCTTGCGTTGCTTGCCGACATCCCAGACATTCACCTTGCCCGTCCCGCCGGTAACCAGCCGGGTGCCGTCGGGCGTGAACGCGGCGCTCCATTGGATCTCGTGGTCTTCCAGCTTTGGCAATTCCTTGCCCGTCTTAACTTCCCAAAGCCGCACCGAATACAAATCGCCCGCGGCCACCAGGCTGCCATCGTCGGAGAAAGCCGCGGTCTGGCCGGCAGCGGCCGACCGAGCCAACGGCGTTTGCTTGACGACTTGGTCCTTCTTCAGGTCAATCTCCAAAAGAATCGCCCCGTCGGTGGCCAAGGCAGTTCGGCCGTCCGGCGAGAAATGACAGGCTTTCACGGCCCCTTGAAAACCGGAAAAGACACCAAGCTCTTTGCCGCCGTCAAGTTGCCAATGGCGCAGCTTGTTTTCCCGCCGGAACGTTTGGACGACCCCTCGGATTCCAACACGAGGCCTTGAGCTCCGAATCCCTCCGCTGACTGGTGGAGAGATTAGAGATGTCCTTTGCGGCGGGGCAACTGCAGCGGGAGGCCGAGAATACCTCGACATGCTTGACGCACTTTGCCCGCCCATCGCAATGACGCCACGGCCTGGCGCTTGGTCGCGTTGTCCCCGGGATACCGGGTTGCTACGGCGAATCGCGTCAGAAAAGCTAATCCGCGCCGCAAGCCGCCGAGGGCAGGGTGGTGAGGCAACAACAGCGCGAGCAGATCTTTGAGCAAGTGCGTCCGCGGTATTCCTTGGCCAATCTCCTCCATCAAAGCTTTGAGATACTTCTCGGCGGACTGTTGGCAGTGAAAGCACTGCTCATTGTGAAAAGACTCAACGCCCCGAGCGATGCGACTTGCGAGCCGGAAGTCGCTTTCTGCCTTGCGCACCCACTCGCGCGTGGTTCCTTTCATAAAGTACCTTGCCCTTGGTTGTAATCTCGCGCAAGAATGACTCGCCTTCGCCAAGGCGCCATTGCATGTTGTGCGGCGTGCGGACGATGATGTCCAGCGGAAAGGGGGGATCACAGGAGAGCTCGATCTTCACCGCCTGGTCGAGCTGATTTCTCGTGGGCATGATCACAAGAATGTCGACATCGCTGTCGGCGTGCGGCGCACCGTAGGCATAGGAGCCGAAAAGGATGATCTTGTCAGGATCGAAGCGTTCGGCAATCCGGCGCGCAAATCGACGGATGACGCGCATCGGCACATTGGCGCCACGATACCAGCGGCCAACTCGGGCGGAAGCAGGTGCGCGGGTGCGCGCAGGATTTCGCGGTTCAGAGTTCATGGGATCCTACCCATCATGAGCGAGCCCGGCCGCAAGTCAAGCCGGCACCAGTTCCGCATCGTCTACAGCCGGCAGTCAAATATCATTCACGCAGATTTACTGCTATAAAGAGAACGGCTTCGACGCTGGTACACCTTCCGAAAACATCGCTGCTTGCTGGAGGTTGAGCATGTTGACGATTGCGGGACGCCCCCATTCCACGGGCGATTTCTGCGACGGCGTGTCGCGGCGCGATCTGCTGAGGATCGGCACACTGGCCGCCATGGGCACACTCGGCGGATGGACGTTGCCCGATATCTTGCGGGCGGAATCGCTGTCGGGACGCAAGTCGCCGAAATCGGTCATCATGATTTACCTGGTGGGCGGGCCGCCGCATCAGGATATGTTCGATCTCAAGCCGCAAGCGCCGAGCGAAATCGCCGGGCCGTGGCGGCCCATCGCCACCACCGTGCCCGGTCTCGAAATCGGCGAGGCGTTTCCCCGGTTGGCCAGGCTGGCCGATAAGCTGACGGTCATTCGCTCGCTGGTCGGCAATCAGCACGATCACGATGCGATCCAGGTCTTCAACGGGCACAATCCAAAAAAGCCGAAGCCATCGGGCGGCTGGCCGCAGTTCGGGTCGGTGGTGTCCAAAGTGCAAGGCCCGGCCCGGCGCGAATCTCCGCCGTATGTGAGCCTCTGCTATACCTGCACGCACGGGCCCTACAACGAGCCGGGACCGGGATTTCTAGGCATGGCGCATTCGCCCTTCCGACCGCTGGGCGATACGCGAAACGACATGGTCTTAAACGGCGTGACCTTGGACCGCCTGGCCGACAGGAAATCGTTGCTCAAGAGCTTCGATCTTCTGCGGCGCGACATCGATCAAACATCGATGATGACCGGTCTCGACGCCTTCACCGAACAGGCGATGGGCCTGCTCACCTCGTCGAAGCTGGCCCATGCGCTGGACCTTTCGCAGGAAGATCCACGCACTGTGGCGCGCTACGGCACCGGCGACCCGAAGATCATGATCGACGGCAACGGCGCCCCGCGCGTGCCGCAAAGCCTGCTGCTCGCCCGGCGATTGATCGAAGCCGGGGTCCGCGTGGTCACGCTGAATTACAGCAAGTGGGATTGGCATGGCGGCCTGAACGCCGAGGGCCGAGCCAATAATTCCATCTTCTTGCGGGAAGCCGAAGATTTTCCGGTGTTCGACCAATGCGTCAGCGCGCTGGTGGAAGATTTGCACCTGCGGGGCTTGGCCGACGATTGCGCGGTGGTCATTTGGGGCGAGTTTGGCCGGACCCCGAAGATCAGTTCGATCGTGGGCCGCGACCATTGGCCGCAAGTGAATTGCGCGCTGTTGGCCGGCGGCGCCCTGCGGCATGGGCAGGTGATCGGCGCCACCGACCGCATCGCCGGCGAAGCCATCGCCCGACCGGTGACGTTCGGTGAGGTGTATGCCACTCTATTCCGTCATCTGGGCATCGACGCCGGCCTCACGACGATCAACGACCTCAACGGCCGCCCGCAATACCTGGTGGAAGATCACTCCGAACCGCTGGCCGAACTGATCTTCTAGGCCGCGGAGGACAACAACTCGCGGAATGCACGCCGAATACCGGCGTCGCCTTCAAATTGCTTTAACCATTCCAAGTTCTCTCTAATGGGTACGTAAATTCGCCCATCGCGGCGATGCTTGTCGACATGCCTGCTTGACCAGTCCTTGTAAGGGACGAACCATGCATGACGTGTCTTCCGGTGGCCCAAAAGAAATGCAAGCACGGTGTTCGGCTTGTCAAACCGCATTTGATCAGACTTGGTTAAACCAAGGGAGGAGCTTTTGGCACGGTACTTTACCTGCACGGGCACGCAGCGAGAGGCGTCTCGATTGGTTGCGAGCAGGTCCGCGCCGGTGTCCACAAGGGGCCAAAAAACGTAGATGCCATTGCGGATCAACATCCCGGCAACCTCGAGTTCTTTGGCGCGGCCCACGAGTAACGTATTGCCAACTGGGGCCTCGCTCCTCCGCTCGAAAACCGGCTCCGTGACCTCTTCGAACTCGTCGTCAAAATCGGTCAGGTCGTGGGTGTCCCAAAAACTCGCCAATTCGCGGATAGAATCAGTCGTTGGTAGGTGCGTTTTGCTGTTCATTGTTTCCGCTGCCTGTAGCGACGTTTCTCTTTGTTCGTCATGGGCCGCGCCGTTACGGGATAGCCCTTTCCGTCGGGGAACGCTATGACGACGCAGAAAAGATACCGCCCCGATCGCGTCTGCCCCAATGACCTCGCTGAAGCACCTTAAAGCGGTCCAAATTGCCGGACTGGATTTGGATCTCGACTCCTCGACCGAGAAGGGCGCCGCGGTGCGCCGCGCCGTGGAATCGTTGCGGCGGTCGCACCCCGGACTTCTCGTGGACGGCGATTATAACGGACGCTGGTTGGACGCCCAAAAAGAAGAGTATCCGTCGATGCGTTGGGAAGAGTTTGACGACAGAACTTTTGATCTTGATACTTTCCTCGGCTTTGTCCCGGCGGGCCCGTAAAGTATTGCTGGCGCAACCTGGCGGCGGCTGAAGCCGGCTCGACAGGCGTGTACGTGCCCCGCCAGCGATCACTTCGTCACTGGGAGACTAGAGTCTCCAGCGGTCGCCGACTACACTTGAGGTCCCAAGAATTTTCCGTGAACCCGTTGAATCTGCACAGTACCCCGAGAATGAACACCGTGAGACGATTTCTGACACCGATCGCTTTTGCCCTGCTGGTGCTTCCCGCTGCTGCCGCCGACGATTGGAAGCCAGCCGAAGGCCCGCTCAAGACCCGTTGGGGCAAGCAAGTGACGCCCAGCAATGCCTTGCCCGAATATCCCCGGCCTCAAATGGTGCGCAAAACCTGGCACAACCTGAACGGCCTCTGGGACTATGCCATTCGGGCCAAAGACGAGTCGCGCCCTCAGAGTTTCGACGGGCAGATCTTGGTGCCCTTTCCGCTCGAATCGGCCTTGTCGGGCGTGATGAAACGCCTCGACCAGGACCAGCGGCTCTGGTATCGCCGCACGTTCACCGTCGATAAGTCGTGGGCGAATCAGCGGCTGCTGCTTCATTTTGGCGCGGTCGATTGGCAAACCACCGTTTGGGTTAATGGTCGAGAAATCGGCAAGCATGAGGGCGGTTACGATCCGTTTACGTTCGACGTTACCGATGCACTGAAGCCCGACGCGCCGCAAGAGCTGCTGGTGGCGGTGTGGG
The DNA here is from genome assembly GCA_025927475.1 of Pirellulales bacterium. Lineage (GTDB taxonomy): Bacteria > Planctomycetota > Planctomycetia > Pirellulales > JAICIG01 > JAICLL01. The sequence goes on along the minus strand of JAICLL010000128.1, from coordinate 13,620 downwards.
ACCCCACCGACCGTGGCCCGCAGCCGCGCGGCAAGCAAGTGAGCAAACCCGGCGGAATTTATTACACGCCCACCAGCGGCATCTGGCAGACCGTGTGGCTGGAGCCAGTGCCGCAATCGTACATTGCGTCGCTCAAGATCGTGCCGGATTTGGATGCCAAGAAAGTGCGCGTGACGGTGCGGTGCGCGGGTGGCGCGGACGACCAAACGGTAACCGTCAAAGTCACCGGCGCCGCGGCGGGCGACCAAAAGGCCGACATCAAGGCCGCCCCCGCCTCCGGCAAAGCAGGCGCGGAGTTGACGATCGATCTGGCCGAGGCGCGCGCCTGGTCGACCGATGAACCGTGGCTCTACGATCTGTCGGTGACGCTCGGTCCCGCCGATCGCCCGGTCGACCACGTGGCCAGTTATTTCGGTCTGCGCAAAGTCTCGCTCGGTCAAGACAAGGAAGGCGTGACGCGCATCTTCTTGAACAACCAGCCGCTGTTCATGTTTGGGCCACTCGATCAGGGCTTTTGGCCCGATGGTCTTTACACGGCGCCCACCGACGAAGCCCTGCGCTACGATATCGAGATTACGCGGCAGATGGGCTTCAACATGTGCCGCAAGCACGTGAAGGTCGAGCCCGCCCGCTGGTATTACTGGTGCGACAAGCTGGGGTTGCTGGTCTGGCAAGACATGCCCAGCGGCGATGCCAACGTGGCGCCCGGCAAAGGACAGATCAAGCGATCTGAGCACTCCGCAAGAATCTACGAGCGCGAGCTGAAGGCGTTGATCGACAACCTGCACAACTCGCCCTCGATCGTCATGTGGGTGGTGTTCAACGAGGGCTGGGGGCAGTTCGACACCGAGCGGCTGACCCGCTGGACCAAGCAATACGATTCGACGCGACTGGCCAATTGCGCCAGCGGCTGGAATGATTTTCCGGTGGGCGACGTTCACGACATCCATCATTATCCGGCGCCCGATTCGCCGAACCCCGAGCCGCACCGCGCCGCGGTGCTCGGCGAGTATGGCGGGCTGGGCTTGCCGCTCGAAGGGCACACCTGGCTGGGCAAGAACAACTGGGGATACCGCAGCTATGCTGATCGCGACTCGCTGGCCGAGGCCTATTTTGGATTTCTGTTTGGCGTGCGCCAGTTGATCGGCAAGCCGGGCATGTCAGCCGCCGTCTACACGCAAACCACCGACGTCGAGACCGAAGTGAACGGCTTGCTCACCTACGACCGCGAGGTCATCAAAATCCCCACCGAGCAGTTGGCCCCGGCCCACCGTAAGCTTTATCTGCCGCCGCCGCGCGTTGAGACGCTGCTGCCCACGTCGCGCGACGAAGCGCACGACTGGCGATATACGACGAGCCAACCAGGCAAAGGCTGGGAGAAAAGCGACTTTGACGACTCCGCTTGGAAGCAGGCTCCGGCCGGTTTTGGCGCCAGGGAAACGCCTGGCGCGCGAGTGCGCACCGAGTGGACCACGCCCGACATCTGGCTGCGGCGAACGTTCACGGCGCCCGCCGGCGCCGCGGGCAAATCGCTGTCCCACGACCCGAACCTGATGGTTCATCACGACGAAGACGCCGAGATCTACATCAACGGCGTCTTGGCGGCGAAACTGTCAGGCTACACCACAGGCTACAACGCCTATGCAATGCGTGCGGAAGCTCGCAACGCTTTACGTGAAGGCGAAAACGTGTTGGCGGTGCATTGCCATCAGACCGGCGGCGGACAATACATCGACGTCGGACTGATCGACCTGATCGAAGCGCCGGCCGGCAAGTAAGCAAATCGAGCGTGAAACCGAGCGGCAACCAGGCGTGGTTGGCCGCGGTGGGCCGAGTGAAGCGAGCCCCACCGTAGGTTTCCGACAGCAAGCGCGGTTAGCGCTCGAGCCAGAGATGGTGGGACTCGCCTCGCTCGGCCCACCCTACGCGCCGCCGAATTCGTCAGTCACTAAACGCTCCCGCGCGCTCGGGCTGGTAGAGCACCTCCTCCACGCGCAGCCGCGCACGGCCCTGCGGCACCGGCCAAAGGATGACGTCGCCGGTGCGATATCCCAAAATGGCCGTGCCGATGGGGGCCAATACCGAGATGCGCTGCTGCATCACGTCGGCGTCTTCGGGAAACACCAGCGTGAACGTCTCGGTATCGCCCGAATCGAGGTCGCGCAGTTGGACGGTCGAGTTCATGGTGATGACGTCGGGCGGCACGTCGGAGGGATCGACGCGCCAGGCCCGGTCGAGCTCGCGCTCGAGGTCTTCCAAATAATGTCGTTCGGCCAGGCCATGGTCGTTGCGCTCGGCGATGAGCGCGGCCAGCCGCCGCCGGTCGAAATCGGTGATGACAATCTGTCGGTTGAGCATTTAGGATTCCTCTAGGATTCGATGGCTGATGATTAAAGATGAAATGCGCCGGCGCGTTCCGGCTGAAAAATGACTTCCACAATGCGCACCCGGCGTTGCCCGGCTGGCTCCCAGCATGAGATCTCTTGGCCCTCGCGCCGTCCCAACAGCGCCGTGCCCAAGGGCGAAGCCACCGAAAGTCCGTCCGCGCAGTATTCCATCTCCGACGGGTATACCAGCCGAAGTATCAGGTCTTTGCCTACGGCCAGGTCGTGAATTCGCACTAGCGAATTCATGGTGACCACGTCGCCGGGCACCTGCTCGGCGGCCACCACGCGGGCCTCCTCCAAGCCATGCTCCAGGGCGTAATGATAATAGTCGAGCCGCTCGCGGCGCTGTGCTTCCTCAATCGCGGTTCCCAAGCGCCGGCGATCGCTGTCGGTAACAATGAACTTCGGTTGGTGCATCATTCTTCCTCCTCAAAGAGAATCGTCCTGATTCGACAAAAAAAGCTACGGGCGCTGTCCGTCAGCGCGGTGTATTGAGCGTGGGGCCTTGACTGGCGTCTGGGGGCAATCGCGGGATCTGCGAGGGATCGGTCGTATCGATAAAGCCCGGTCGGCGGCGTGCCGCCGATTCGGCGCTCGACCCGCACCCCATGCCGGCCGCCAAGATTACGAAAATCCAAAAGCGTTTCATGAAAGGTTTCTGCCTCTTACTCTTACAGATCGTTTACCGTGGCGCCGTCGCCTTTGGCGTTCACGCGCAGCCAGATATACCAGTCAAGGTCGCCCGAAACGGGGCGCACCGAGCCGTCGACCAGCGCCATTTGCACCACGGTGGGATGCATGCTGCTGGCGCCCGGCCAATCGCTGTTCGGCCCAAAGGCGGTGATGTACGTGGGCGAAAAAGCGTGCGGCGCGGCCAAAAACCAGGCAGCGGATTTCACGCCCGAACCATCGACCTCCATATACTTGCCCGTCTCGCAACATTGGCCGTAGACGGCGGTGCCCACAAAGGCCGCTCGAAACACGGCTTCACTGGGCGTTCTGCGCGGCGCGCCGGTGCCGCTGGTTTGGATCGTCCCGAATTTGAAACCAAACGAGTTCGTTTCGGCGATCAACGCCGTGTGCGACGCGCCATCCAGCACCTGGGCCAGCGACGTATACTGCTCCGCGGCGAACACCCCGCTGTAATCGGCCGGGGTTCCGCCCAAGGGCGCGAAATAGGCCGTCGGCCACCAGTGATAGCCTTCACCGGCAGCATAGTTGGTGATCGCCACATTCCAAGTTTGTGCGGGACTGTAAAACCCGCCGTCGGAAGGGCAGCGCAAGACCGGTAGTTGTGTGCCGACGACCGGCTGTCCCCAGGCTGGCAAACGCTGATCGACGGTTTGAAACAGCGGAAGCTGCTCGACCTGAGGCAAAATGGAGGTCAACCACGTATGGTGATAGGGCGGCAGCGGCCATTGGGAAGACGTGCCTCCCCAAACCACCGCCGTCGGGAATCGGCCGAAGGTATCGTGATAGGTGTGCAACCCAAGGCCGAGTTGCTTCAGATTGTTCGCGCACTGGCTACGACGCGCCGATTCGCGGGCGGCTTGCACCGCCGGCAGCAGCAGCGCCACCAGAATGCCGATAATGGCGATGACGACGAGAAGTTCTACGAGCGTGAAAGCTCGCCGAGCGGAACGTTGCATGGGAAGTTTGAGATCTAGGACGAGGCGCCGGGGCAGTCGCTTTTAGGTTTTGCCCACATACATTGCAAGTGTGGTGCCACCGTGGTCGCAGCGCGTCAAGAGTGCGGACGTGAGCGGCAGAACCAAGCGCTTTTAACGCAAAAGGGCGAATATTTTTGAAATGAACCAGTGTGTAACCGCTGAAAGGCTGCGTAACTGTGGGGCAATCGGCGCTTTGCCGCGCTGGCGCGCCGACGAGGAATGTCGGCACGCCGATGAACGAGCTTTTCGAGACTGGCCCGCCGACTCGCACGGCGCGGCAAGCAAGCGCCGGTTCGCCGATAGGCGTTATCGACCCGCCGACAAGCCGGGGCCGCGACTCGCGGACCGTCGGCAGCTCGTAAATGCCGTAATTTTCGCGGTGCGCAGCGATTTTCGCGGTAGCCATCACACGGCCCAGCGAGGCGGCACGACAAGTGCTTTACACGCCGCCGAAGCGCCGTTTGACGCAGCGCCCTCGAGGGGCGTTGCCGGCTCGTGAGCAGTCACGCACGCGGCGCCGCGCCGGCGAGCGCCCTGGCCGCAGCGATCCCTTGGGGCGATGGCGCCACGTCGGCCGGCGCCGTTTTTTTGTCTCTCTAAGCGGCGAAAAACCTTGTTTCCCGGAACTGCAACTCAAGGATCAACTACCGATGGCAGAAGCGCCGAACAAAACTGTGCTCCTGGTCGACGACAGCCCTTGCATCCGCCATGTCTGCGGCCTGGAATTGGAACGCGAGGGCTACCAGGTCGTTTTGGCCGCTCACGGCAAAGAGGCCCTGGCGAAAGTTGGCGAAAAGTCAGTCGACCTGATCATCCTCGATATGCAGATGCGGCCGACCAGCGGCTTCGAGGTGTTGGCACGGGTACGGGCGGAACACCCCGACATTCCGATCATTGCCCACACCGCGCTCTCCGAGCGCGAGGTGGCCCGGCGTAGCGTGCAAATGCCCGATGCCCACGTGCAAAAGGGAGGCGATTTCTCCTTGATGAAGACGCTGGTGGCGCAGTTGCTGTCACCGCCGCGCGCGGGCGACGATCAGTTGGGCGCGGCGCACATGGCCAGTTGCACCACTTCATGGAGTTGACGGGCTTCCGTTCTCTCCAGGCCCGACATGTTCGGCCGTCGCGTGTTTGGCCGCTGAGCCTCGAACCCCGGACCCGCTGCCCAAGCTTGTTTATCGCAAGCCTAATTGAGAGGCCTCCCGGGCATTAGCCGCCCGACGATCTGCTCGACATCGTAAACGCAGCCGCCCCAGGTGCCGCCGCTGGCGGCTTGCAGCGCGGCCCACAGCCGCGTGTCGGCCGGCAGCGAAGGATCGGGCGACAGATCGTCGCGCGGCGGCCGGGCGGCCAGTACCGCCGCGCCTTCCTCGGCGCTGAATCGGCGCTGGCCGTCGCCCACCAAATCGACGCTGCCGATCAGCGTGTTCCGGTCGACGACAATCTGCACGCGATCACCGTCGCGAACCTTGCCGATCGGTCCGCCAGCCAACGCCTCGGGGCCGACGTGGCCGATGCAGGCCCCGGTGCTCACGCCCGAAAAGCGCGCATCGGTGACCACGGCCACCTCGCGGCCAAACGACAGGTGCTTCAGCGCCGACGTGATCTGATAAATCTCTTCCATGCCAGTGCCCATCGGGCCGCGGCAGCAGAGCACGATGACGTCGCCCGGCTGAATGGGCCGCCCCGATTGCCCCTTGATGGCCGCGATGGCGTCTTTCTCGCGCACGAAGACGCGGGCCGGGCCGGTCTTGCGATACACGCCGTCGGCATCGACCACCCGCGGGTCGATGGCCGTGCTTTTGATCACCGAACCTTCGGGCGCCAGATTACCGCGTGGAAAACACACGGTGCTGGTCAGCCCGCGCTGGCCGGCGCGCTCGGGCGTCATGATGACTTCGTCGGGGTCGATGCCGTCGCGCCGCCGCAACACCTCGCGCAACTGCGTTCGCCGCTCGCAGCTTTGCCACCACTGGAGCACTTGGCCCAGCGTCTCGCCGGAGACTGTCGGCGCAGAAAGATCGAGCAGTTCCAGCTCGCGCAGGTGCAGCATGACTTCGGGCACGCCGCCGGCCAAAAACACGCGGACGGTGGGATGCCCGACCGGCCCGTTAGGCAACACGTCGACCAGTCGCGGCGTCTGGCGATTGACTTCGGTCCAATCTTCGACGGTCGGTCGTCGCAGGCCGGCCGAAAAAGCGATGGCCGGCACGTGCAACAGCAGGTTGGTCGAGCCGCCGAACGCCGCATGCACGACCATCGCATTGCGGATCGAGGCTTCGGTCAAAATGTCGGCCAGCCGGGTGCCGCGTTCGACCAGCACCCAAAGCGCTTTGGCGCTGCGGCGGGCCATATCGAGCCAGATGGGCTGGCCGGAGGGCGCCAGCGCGGCATGCGGCACGGTCATGCCCAGCGCCTCAGCCACCACTTGCGAGGTAGCCGCGGTTCCCAGAAACTGGCAACCGCCGCCGGGCGAAGCACACGCCCGGCAGCTTAGCTCGGCGGCTTCATCCAGGCTGATTTCGCCATGCGTGAAGCGTGCCCCCAGCGATTGGATCTTGCCGGCGTCTTCGCCCGCGGCGGGCGGCAAGGTGACACCGCCGGGCACCAGCACGCAGGGCAACTGGCTCGCGCCGGCCAGGGCCATCATCATCGCCGGCAGTCCTTTGTCGCAGGTCGCCACGCCCAGCACACCGCGCCGCGTGGGCAGCGAGCGAATCAGCCGGCGAAAAAGCGTGGCGGCGTCGTTGCGATAGGGCAGGCTATCGAACATGCCGGTGGTGCCCTGCGTGCGGCCGTCGCACGGGTCGGAACAAAACGCGGCGAACGGTACGCCGCCGGCTTCTTTGAGCTCGCGGGCGGCGGCCTGCACCAGAAGCCCAACCTCCCAGTGCCCGGTGTGGTAGCCCAGCGCGATGGGCGTGCCGTCTTCGGCGCGAATGCCGCCTTGCGTGCTGAGCAGCACGAACTGCGGCCCGAGCATTTCGGCAGGCGGCCAGCCCATGCCGGCGTTTTGCGTCAGGCCGAACAGATCGCCGCTGGGCCACTCGCGCAGCATCTCAGCCGACAACGGCAGCGACCCGCTCGGCCCGCCGGCGCTGGTTTGCACATCGAACAGCGCCTGTTGTCCGCTTTCGAGGATTTCCGTGAGCGAAAAGCGCGGAGAAGAATGCTTCATGAATCTTGGTAAAGACGTATGGTTGCGTTAATGCCGTAGGGTGGGCCGAGCGCAGCGAGTCCCAACGTTTATGGCGGGGTGATGCCGTACGGCCTGATCTGCGTAAAGGTGGATTCACTTCGCTCGGCGCACCCTACGCGATTCGCATAAGCGACGGCGAACACGCCCAAAGCCGCGGCACACGGAGTGTGCCTGCTACTTTACACTGCTACTTGATTTCCTTGATCTTGATATTTCGCCAGCGGCATTTGGCGCCGGTGGGCCAACCTTTTCCGCCGTGCACCTGCAAGGCAATGCTGCCGCGCGGACCCAATCGATCAGCCACCTTCTGCTTATCGTAGTTTCTGCCCGCGAACGCCTGGCCGTCGAACTCGCTGATTTTGACGTCATCTGAAAACACTCGCCCTTGTCGGTCGAGCGCAAGAAGAGACCGCTGTCGACGCCCCAGTCGGGCTTGAGATCGATCATTAATTCAAAATCGGCGAACGTACGATCGGTCAGCAGCATGCCGCCATTGCCGCTGCCCGGCGGGTCTTGCTCACCGACAATCACTCCCTCTTTGACGACCCAATGGCCGCCGGTGCCGTGGCCGATGCGCTGCGGGTTTTTATGCCAGCCCGCGAGCGAGCGGCCGTCAAAGAGCGAGATCCAGCCGTCGGCATCCGCCGAATCGTCTGCGCGGCCGATTGCGATCCAGGTAAACACGACGGCGATAAAGACAATCACATGGAAACGATTCATTTAAAATCTCTATCCTAGTCGAGTTGATTTTTGCCGGGTCTCAGTTCGGCTTGATGCTGGCGGATCAATTCCTGCAATTCGGCGACCACCTGCGGTTGGTTCTTGGCCACATCGAACGACTCGCCCGGATCGCGATCGAGGTGAAACAACAGCGGTGGATCGTGCGTCTCGGGCCGTGGCTGGCCGTAACCCGACTGCGTGCGCAGGTGCAGCTTCCACGGGCCGCGCCGCACGGCAAACAACTCGGCGCCGCGATAGAAATACATGATCTCACGCGGTCCCACGCGGTCGCCCTTCAACAACACCGCGGAAAGATCATAACCATCGAGCGGGCGGTCCGTCGGCGGCGTCGCTCCCGCCAACTGGCAAAACGTCGGCAACAGGTCGAGGGTGCTCGCCATGGCATGGCTCACCTGGCCCTCGGGCACGTGCCCGGGCCACCAGGCAATGCCCGGCTCGCGCATGCCGCCTTCCCACGTGCTTCCTTTGCCGTCGCGCAAGCAGCCCGCCGAACCGCCGTTGAGTTTCTGCGAGAGCCACGGGCCGTTGTCGCTGCTGAAGAACACCAACGTGTTTTCCGCCACGTTCAGCTCTCGCAGCGTATCGAGAATCCGCCCGGTGCCGCGGTCGATGGCCTCGACCACGTCGCCATACAGACCGCGCAAGCTGCGGCCCGAGTCGTCGCTGCTGGCGTGCAGCGGCACGTGCGGCATGGTGTGCGGCAAATAAACGAAGAAGGGCCGCGACCGGTCGGCGTCGATCGAGCGGCGGATGAAGCCGATCGCCTCGTCGGTGTAGCGCTCGGTGAGACGGCCCTGATCGGGAGCGGTCTCGACAATCTCTTCGTTCCGCATCAGCGGCAACGGCTGCCAGGCCGGGCGGTTGTTTTGGGCCGGCCGGCCGTGCATGTCGTTCGAATAGGGAATGCCGAAGTAGTAATCGAACCCATGCCGTGTGGGCAGATATTGCGGCAGATGGCCCAAGTGCCATTTGCCGATGCAGGCGGTGGCGTAGCCCGCCGACGACAGCAGCTCGGCCAGCGTAACTTCATCATCGGGCAGCCCGCCGGTCGAATCGGGAAACAGCACGCGCCGCCGCCCGCACAGGCCGCTGCGAAGGGGCAGCCGCCCGGTGAGCAGTCCCGCACGGCTGGGCGTGCAGACCGGCGCGGCGGAATAGAACTGCGTGAACCGCATCCCCTCGGCGGCCATCTGGTCGAGTCGGGGGGTGTGGATGGTCGGATGTCCGTAGCAGCTCAGGTCGCCATACCCCAGGTCATCGCAAAAGATGACGACCAGGTTGGGCCGGGCGGTTTCGTCGCCGGCGACCGCGGGGCCAAGGGCAAGTGCTAGCAAAACGGTGCAGGCGAGGGGGGCGGTGAGTTTCATGGCTCTATTATGAACCACACCGCGGTGGATGCCAGGGGCAGGCGATCGCTTTGCATTTGACTCAGATGCTACAATCTTTCAGATCACGAGCCAGTTCGACGGGCAAGCGTCGAATTGCAATTGAGCGAAGCGATCGCACGCGATAGGTTGACGGGCCAGCGTCACGGGGCGAGCGATTCTTTGCAACCGGGCCAGAGCATGAAGCCGAGTTCGTCCGTTTCGGTTCCCCAGCCAGCGAGCAAGCGGCGCCGCTGGATTCGGGTGGTTTGTTGGAGCGCCGTGCTGTTGGTGGTGGTGGTAGGCGGGCCGCTGGGCCTGCTGATTCGCTCGGCCACCGCGCAACACCGCGCGGTGCGCGCCTTGCGCGAGCGCGGCGGCCAGGTCTCCTACCGCGGCCAAGAGCCGGCCGGCCGCGATGCTGGCGATGACGATGGCGGCTTTCTGCGCGATTTTTGGGCCGAGGTTTCGACCGTCGATCTGGGCGGCACCGAAGCCGGCGACCGCGAAATGGCCTATCTCGAAGCACTGCCGACCGTTGAGGTGCTGGTGCTCCGCGATACCCACGTCACCGACGCCGGGCTTGAGCATCTTCTGTCGCTCGCGGCGCTGAGCTATCTCGACGTTCACGGCACCGAGATCAGCGACGCTGGGCTGGAGACGATTGGCCGGCTTTCGCAACTGGAAGATCTTGATCTCAGCCAAACCGCCATCGGCGACGCGGCCTTGGCCGAACTGGGGAATTTGCGGCGGCTTCGCTCGCTCGACTTGACGCAAACCCATGTCAGCGACGCCGGCCTGCCGGCGATGAAGCGCCTGAAACACTTGCAGTGGCTTGCTTTAGGCGAAACCGAGGCGACTCCGGCGGCGATCGCCAAGCTGCGTTTGGCGATTCCGCGCACGGCGGTCAGCCTCGATGGGGGCGATTTGAGGTTGTCCGTGCCTGGCGGGCCGCTGCTGGCCCGCTAGCGCTCGTTCCTCAATTTGCATGCCGCGGGATGGCCGTCCGGGCCGTCTTCCTTGATACTACATGGCCTTCATCTCAACGAACCAAGCGCAGCTCCATCAACTCGGACACGTTTAGCCTTGCACGTCGACACTCCCCAAGGCGTTTGCCAGGCCGGCCTGGCCCGTGGCGATATCACGCCCCCGGTGGGCATCTATCATCGCATGTGGGGCGCGGCGACGCACGACCGCTCGACCGGGGTTCATCGCCCGTTGACTGCCACTGCCTTGGCACTACGTCCGGCGGCGGCCGCCCACGACGCCGACTCCGACGCGGGCGTGGTGCTGTTGGCAATCGACCACTGCTTGCTCTGGTCGCAGGAGATGGCCGCGCTGCTCGCTCAGGTCTCAGCCGGCGCCGGCATCCCGCGCGACCGGGTGTTTGTGATGTTTTCACACACGCACTCCGCCGGTCTGATGGGCCATGAGCGGGCCGAATTGCCCGGTGGCGAACTCATCGCTCCTTATTTAGACGACCTGGCGCGCCGCCTGGCGGCGCTTGCCAGGCAGGCGGTCGCCGCGCTCGCGCCGGCGGTCATCACCTACGGCCTCGGGCGTTGCGGGCTGGCCGCGCAGCGAGATTTTTATGATTCGGCCAGCGGCCAATGGGTTTGCGGCCTCAATCCCGCAGGCGCCGCCGACGACACCTTGCTGGTGGCGCGCATCACCGACGCGCAAGGCCACGTACGCGGCGCCGTGGTCAACTATGCCTGTCATCCCACCACGCTCGCCTGGCAAAACACGCTTATCAGTCCCGACTACGTGGGAGCGATGCGCGAAGTCGTTGAAACGGCAACGGCGGCGCCCTGCTTCTTCATTCAAGGCGCGTCGGGCGATCTCGGCCCGCGCCGCGGCTACACCGGAGAACTCGCCGTGGCCGAATCGAACGGCCGCCAGCTTGGCTACGCGGCATTGGCGGCGCTCGAAGCGCTGCCGCCGCCTGCCACGCGACATGCATACCAAGGCCCGGTGGTTTCTGGCGCCGTGCTTGGCTCGTGGAGCGACGTTCCGCTCGACGACGACGCGCGGCGCCAGAAAACACGTTGGCAATTCCGCTCTTGCCAGGTCGATCTTCCCTACCGCGAGGGTCTGCCCACGGTCGACGAGCTTTCGGCGGAGCGGCGGCAGCGATTGGCCGAAGAAACCGCCGCACAAGCGTCGGGCGACGAAGCCGCGGCTCGCGATTGCCGGGCGCGGGTCGAGGTGCTCACACGCCAGCTTGTGCGTTTCCGCTCGTTGCCGGCCGGCCCGGCGTATCCTTTTCCGGTTCAGCTTTGGCGGATCGGCGACGGCATTTGGGTGGCGGTGGAAGCCGAGCACTATCAACTGCTTCAGGTTGAGCTGCGGCGGCGGTTCCCGCAGATTCCGCTCGTGATTGCCACGCTGGTCAACGGTTCGCTGCACACGTATCTGCCGCCGAAAGACGTCTATGGCGCCGGCATTTATCAAGAAACCATCGCCCTGCTGGCGCCGGGCTGCCTGGAGCGGTTGATCGACGAAATCAGCCGCCAGGTCGAGCGGCTTTGGTCAGCAACGGCTGAACCCTAACCAAGCGCGCTGTTGGACCAAACGGCCCGGCCTCCATTCGCTAGGAGAAAGCGTGGCTAGTTGCGCGGCCCGCGGCTCGGGCTGCTTGTGGGTCGCGGACGACGGGCGGAAGGGCGGTAGGTGCCGCGTTGCGGAGAGTAAATTGCGTCTTCATAGGCGCCCCGGCGATCGAAATAGACCGCCTGCTTGTCTTCGCGATCGAGCAGCTTCGACGCGGAGCCGACGCGCCGCACGCGATATCGCTGCGTTCCTTGCAAGGCCGCGCGGCCCGTTCGCCGCCCGCGGTTCGTGCCGTTGATCTCATTGAGCAGCACGTCGGCGGGATTTCGCTCTCCGCGCGTGCGCCCCCCCAGGCCCAGACCCGACGCGCTGCCCGAGCCGCTCGAATACGACTCGATGTCGCGGGCGCTGCCCACGCCCGAAGGCAACAGCGGATTGGAAAACTGCGCCTGGCTGACGCCGACAGACAAGAGCGTCACGCTTAAAAACGTCAGCGATCGGACCGGGGCATATCGTCGCATGAGTCGCTCCTCTACTGCGGGGTTGAAGAACCAGACGTCGGTTCGTGTGGGATGAACTTCCTGGATCGCCCAGGACAGGCGCGTGCCCTCTTTGCCTGCTTTATTGTAGCATAACCAGGCGGCGGCGTCCCAAAAAAGCACAGGCGGCAAGCGGGGCCGGCGTTCACGGCCGCCGGGGCATCGCTGCCCGCGACGGTGCGACTCGCAAGCTCGTCACCACCTTGGCGCAGGCGATTGCGAAAAACGCCGAATAGCAGAGGCTTGCTGCGGCCACGGCGCAGCCGTGCCGTCGCTGGATGCCGAGGAGTGGCGACCGGCACGCGTCTTTGGGTTGCGGCCGTTTGGGTCAAGAACTTCCGCAAAGACGATATCCGCAAAGCGAACCGGGAATGGCACCCCGGCCGCTCCCCCGCTATTCATCTTCATCAGCCCATGACGCGGGCGGCAGATAGGGGTTGGGTTGCGGGAACGATTCCTCGATGGGCGTGCTCCGTCCCTGCAGTTCCGCGAGCTGCCTCGCTTCGTCCTCAGTCTTGACGGGCATTCCATTCAGCCAGTCATCGACCGCTTGGATGATGTTCTGCTTGAGTGTCTCCATCGATTCGGCTTGGGCAACGCAGCCAGGAAGGCGCGGCACTTCCGCCCAATAGCCGCCGCCCTCGATTTCGTGAATGTCAGCAACGATCTCAACAGAGAGACGTTCTCTTTTAACAGTCTCGCGCATAAATGCCTCGACATTCCGCGGAACTCACCTGACTATAATGTATCATAGTCGAGCGATGATTGAACGCTAAGGAAACCAAGGGAAACCAAGACATCCATCCTTTTCGCCCGCGGCTGATTATCGCACTCCGGGGGCAGATCAGCAAATGAAATGGAGCAACGAACCTTGCATGGCGGGAGTCACGTGGGAAGACGCCGACCGCCAAAAGTCAGAATGCGCTCAGGGCGCGCAAGGCGATTTCGCAGGTCGCCCCGAATTGCCTACAGTAATAGAAGGCAGCATTAAGAAAACACCCTGCGGCTGGCGGATAGGCCGTGCAACCAGCGCTTTCCAGAACTAGCCGCCCGCGAGGCCAGACTCGGCGGACGGCCGATCGCCCGGTGAAAGCGACGCCCGAGATGCGTCACCGTCTGCACCCAGCCATCGACATTGATCTGCAACCGCTCCAAGATCGGTTGCAG
>JAICLL010000184.1 GCA_025927475.1 Pirellulales bacterium | reverse complement strand
TGCGGATTTTACAAGGTTGAATTTCCGCGCGAGACGGCGGTTCGAATGTTGCGCCCTGGCCCGAACGGCGAGACATCGTTGGCGCGAATGCAGCAATGTCTTGAAGAGATTGGGCTTAGCGCAACGGTGGTTCGCGGCGATTCGCAGCTCATCGATGAGTTGGTGTTTCCGACCGTGGTTCTCGTGAAGCGGAACCGAGGCGATAGCATCGGTCACTTTGCGGTAGTGATGACCCATCGAGAATCCGGCGATCTGCTTGCCTATGATCCTTTTGAATCGTCGGACGCAATTCACGTCGACCGAGAAGTTTTCGCGCGGCATTGGACCGGGCTCGCGCTGCTAACGGGGCCGATGCACGCACACAGAGGCAAAATGATTGCAGTGGTGACGTTCGCCGTGTGTGGGGCGGCTGGCGCCGCCGCTCTGGGGCGGCGCCGTCCCATGAGGCGACGTGCGATAAGCGTATAGCACATGCTCTCTCATTGAAGGTCCTGCGAGTTCCACCTGGTGAATATCCATCGAATGAGCCGACGGTACAGTGGTCCTCGGGGGCGAAGGTCCGCACTTTGCGAGCACAGCATGTCCGTGGTGATGCGGTACGCGATCTCGCTCGCTGTCACACTCCACCTGGTGGTTTGCGTCGGGCAGCTTTGCGGCGCGGCGGAGCCCGTTCGGCTCGCCGAGGACGGACGGCGAATTGTCACTGATATGGCGCTAGACCTAGGTGACGTCGGCACTCTTCCAAACCAGATTCTCATCAAGTTCGTTTGGAAAAATCGGCGGGGACAGGGCCTAGAGGTCAGCGCCATCGTTCCGCAATGTAAATGTACGAACGTGAAGCCCTCAAAAATGTCTATCGCCGCTGGCGAGACGGTGTACTTCAACGCGGACATCGATGTCCAATCGGCGAAGGGCAGATTTCGCGCGGGGTTTTCCGTAATGTTTGAGGGCGGCGAAGAGCCGTTGGAATTCGCGGTCACCTTGTTTCGACCGATCCGGCCAAGCGCTAGTCCCGCGAAGATTCACTTCGGTCGGCGTATCACGGCGGACGCGGTTGTCCGGCACGTTCAAATTGAGGCGATCGGCGATCCAGATCCCGGCAAGCTTGAGTTCGGCGAGGCGGTTCAGTTAAAGGATGGACGTGTCATTTGTCGTGTCCTAAGCACGAAGACGCAAAGGATTCCGCATCCTGATGGCGACTCGTTTCTGCACATCGCCACGCTCGAGTTAAAGCTCCGACGTGACGAGCGGCGGGGCGACCTGGATGGTGTCGTCACAGTGCCGGTGCGCTTCGGCGAAGTTACGCAAGATGTGCGAATCCCGTTTTATGCGACCTTTCTGCCCGAGGTCTATACGCGGCCGAACAAAGTGATCCGGGTTATCGGCGGAAGTCAGTCCGAGGACGGCGTTATGATTAGGATACTGAGGGACTCAATCACACGAAAAGTCTCAAAACTGACTTATAAGGCGAGCGATGACCGAGTGCATGTCTCGTACGAGCCGAAGCCAGGGCTGGAAAACCTCGTTGTAGGCGATCTGGAGATTACGTTTGATCTGCGCGGGCAACAATCGCTCGACGCGTCGATCGACATCACCGCCGAGAGCGATGGTCGGACGATCAAGTTAAATGTACCAGTCAAAATGCGCGTTCTTGGCCGGGAGAAAGGATCCCCGGAGCTGCCGAATGAGCACTGATATTGCGCGGCTCGCCCCGGTGGCGTCTGGACTGACGTTGCTAATTGCCGCCTTTCTCAAGGCCGCGCAATCCTCTTCCGGGTCAACAGGTTTTGCGGGCCGAGTCGAAGGCGCGCTCGCCACCGAATTGGAGACGTTGATCGGCGTGTTGCTGGTTATTGGAGTCATGCCGCGAGTCAGTCGTATTCTGGCGATGTGCATTTTTCTGTTGTTTCTCAACATATCATTGTACAAGGCGCTTTCCGGCGAGGCCGCCTGCGGGTGCTTCGGCCAGGTTGATGTGAACCCGTGGTTTACGACTTCGCTGGACGCCGCGTTGCTCGCCGGGCTCGCCCTGACTCACCCAGTCGGCGCCGCTGCCGCGCGGCCAGCAAAGCGCACTGTGATCAGAACTGCCGTTTGGCCCGCGGTCGCCGGCGTCTCGGTTGGCTTCGTAATGTGGTCGCGAAGTCCCGCTGTCCTCGAGCCGTCACTGCCCGCGGACGAGGGCGCACGTGTTATTCTGATTGAGCCGGATCAATGGGTCGAGAAGAAATGCCCATTATTACGGCATGTCGACATCGGCAAATACCTTTCTGAAGGTCGCTGGGTCGGGCTGCTCTATCATCACGACTGCCCGGATTGCCGGCACGCTATCGACCGTTTGAGGAATCGCGCCGCCAGCGGCGGACTCGAAGGTCGGCGGATCGCCCTGATCGAGGTTCCACCGCACGCTGATGAAACCGATTCGTCAGATCTCCAACTGGACGAATTTGTGCATGCTCGGCTTAGCGAAGCGAGGCAATGGGTGGTCACGACTCCGATCGAGATGTGGCTCGACGACGGTTTGGTTACCCGTGTAGGCATCCCGTGATTATGGCTTTCAAGGTGTATATGCAGTTCATTGCGCCGCGAACGAATACGCGTAGAGCGGTCGCACGGCATTGGCGATGCCGTCCAAGGCTTGCGCTCACCATCGTCGAACTTCTGGTGGTCATCTCGATTATCGGGATGCTGTCGGCGTTGCTTCTGCCGGCGGTGATGATGTCGCGCGAGGCGGGAAGGCGCGCGACGTGCGCGAACAACCTGCGCAACATCGGCCTGGCGCTGCAGAATTCGGATGCGGCGCGCGGCAGGCTCCCGGCGTCAGGCAACTTTTCGGTGGGCGGAGTGGGGTATCACAACTGGCTGGTCGACATTCTGCCTTACCTGGAACGCGCCGATATTCACCAGCAATGGCGGTTCGACCTGCCGGCGTCCGACCCTAAAAACCTCCCACTAACGCGGGTGCCGATCACGGCGCTCGTCTGCCCCGACGACGACACGGTCGCGCCCCACGAGGGCAATCTGAGCTATGTGGTCAACGGCGGCTTCGGCTGGACGCAGCCGGTCGATTGCCCGGTGGTGATGCACGCGCCCTCGGCCAACAACTTGCAAGTCGTGCCCATCGACCTGAACGGCGATGGCGTGACCTGCGCCAGCAGCCAACCGCCCGCCGGCTTGCCGAGCGATAAGCATTTGTATTTTTTGACGGGGCTGTTTTTTCCCGAAAACTGGCCCATCGGCGGCATCACCGTGCGTCACCGCTCGCTGTCGGCCGTCTCGGACGGGCTGTCGCGCACGCTGATGCTCACCGAAAACCTCCGTGCGGGATACGACCCGACCATCGGATCGACCTGGGCCAGCCCGCTGCCCTGGCGGTCTTGCTTTTTTGTCAGCGGTTACGTGTGCGACAACGCCAAGTGCTCGCCGGGCCAGGTCGATTGGAAGCGGGCCAACGAGCGGAAACTGCTCGAATGCATCAATCCCGGCCGCGTGATGCCCGAGGGTGAGGCGCCCTGGCCCTCGTCGAATCATCCGGGCGGAGTGAACGCCGTGTATTGCGACGGCCATTTGCAGTTTTTGTCGGAGGACATTGATGGGCGGGTCTACGGCTCGCTGGTCACGCCCGAAGGCCACCGGATTATCGGGCCGTTGTTCCAGCCGCCATTAGATGATGTGCCGTAGGGAGGGGATAGGGGATAGGGCACAGGGCACGACCGCGAGCTAACGCAGATCCCGGCGGATGATATGCGAAATCCGTGGCTTACCGTGGTGATGCCGACGTTCGACGGCGGTCGCTATCTGCGCCATGCGCTCGATAGCGTCGCGGCACAGCAGGATCGGGATATCGAGGTGATTGTCATCGACGATGGCTCGCGCGATGATACCGCGGAAATTGCGCGGACGTATCGAAACACGCTTTCGATCACGGTGCATGTGTTGCCCCACAGCGGCAACTGGGTGCGAAACACGAATCTTGGCATGCGGCTGGCGCGCGGCGCGTATTTATCGATCCTGCACCAAGACGACGCCTGGCGGCCCAACCGGCTGAAGGTTCTCAAGCGGCTTATCGCCGAGCACCCGGATGCGGCGATGTTCGCGCATCCCTGCTGGTACATGGATGCGCGTGGCCGGAAGATCGGCTATTGGCGTTGCCCGTTTCCCAGGGGCGGGGCGGTTTTGCCGCCGCGGCTGGTGTTCGAACGGCTCATTGTGCAATGCCTGTATGGAGTGGCCGCGCCGTTGTTCAGCGCCAAGCTGGCCGCCCAGGCCGGGCTGATGGACGAGTCGCTTTGGTTTTCCGCCGATTGGGATTTTTGGCTCAAGCTGTCGCATTTGGGGCCCACTGTCTACTGCCCCACGCCGCTGGCGATGTTCCGCCTGCACCCGGCGTCGCAGACGATCGTGCGGGGTTGGAAAACCGATGAGGTTTACCGGCAACAGTTGCTGGTGCAATCGCGGCACGTGTCGTTGATCGGCGACTCCGCGGCCGCGGTTGAAATCCGCCGCGTGGCGCGGCTGTCGACCGAAGTGAACGCCGCCTTGCTCCGCTTTCTCGACGGCGAACCGATCGGCGCCGGGAGTCTTGCGAAACGGTTGTTGGCGCTGGGTCCGCCGGGGTGGCTGCGGTATCTGCGCGACTCGCGCATCGTCGAGCGCTGCCTAAGCCGAATTCAAGCCGGGGCCGTTGTGTGGCGCGCGGCCGCGCCGCCACAGAGGGTTGCGCAGGTGGGATTGCAGATTCCTGCGCGTCGCGCCCCGTCGGGGCTTACGACGATTCATCCCGCGGTCGCCTCGGGGCTGTCGAATCACTCCGCTTCGCGGCTACGAGGCGTGGCCGCCGCAACCGCGCGAAATACCGCGGAGGCCAGCTAATTACAAATGACCTTGCGCGATCATGGGCGTGCGGAACCTCCGCGAAAGTAGCGTTGCTTTCGCGGAGCGAAAGGCTACTTTGGCCGGCACGTCCGCCAGTCGCGCAGGCCTGTTCGACTGCCGTCCGCCCCAGTATCCCTCGAGCATAGACCGGATGCCCTGATGTCGCTTTACGACCTGGTGATCGCGCCTTGCTGGTTGTTGGCCACGGTGCTCTTGGTGCGCTCCGCCGCCCGTGTGAGCGCGCGGCTTCACCCGCGCGGCGATTTTTTTTCGCGCGCCCTCGACTCGCTGGTTTTGTCGTGGGCAGCGATTGTCTTGACGGCGTTCGCGCTCAGCGCGTTCCGGTTGCTCGTGCCCTGGTTGTTGCTGGCGCTGATCGGGACAACGGCGGCGGCGATACCGCGGCTGCTCGGCCCGTCCCCCAGACGCGCAAGCGAGGGCGCTGACTCGACGGTGGCCGACTTCCTCGGAGCGGCGCCGTTGTTTGGCGGGTCGGTCCGCCGCCGCGATCGTCCCTGGTTGATCGCCTGGCTGGCGTATGCGGCACTCGCGGCCGGGGCGGTCGCGCTGTGCGGCCTGCTCGAATTCCCGACCGATTGGGATTCGCTCGCCTACCACATTCCGCTGGTCGATCAATGGATCCGCGCCGGCAGCTTGAACAGCACGCACTCGTCATCGTGGTTTCATCCGGGCAACGACGAGTTGCTCGGTTTCTGGTGCGTGGCGCCCTTCTCGGGAGATTTTTTGATCGGGTTGGAAAACATTCCCGCCGTCGCAATCCTTGGGCTAAGCGTCCATCAATTGGCTCGGCTGCTTGGCGCCCGGCCCGCCGCGGCTCACCTTGCCGCTCTAGCCGCCCTGACGCCGCATGTCGTGATGCGCCAGTTGATCGATGGGGAAAACGACGTTGCGGCGGCCGGCGTCTTTGTGGCCGCCTTGGCATGCGGCGTTCGCTATGCCTACGTCCCGCGAGGGTCGAACGCCTTTCTGTGGGCGGCGGCTTTCGGCCTGCTACCGGGAACCAAGTATTACGCCTTGGGGTATGCCGCTGTGGCCATCGCCGGTGTAGTGGCGCTGACACTTTGGCTGCGCGGGCCCCGCCGAGCAGCCATCGCCGGGTGGACGGCACTGGCCGGCGCGGCGCTGCTCTCGGGCTACTGGTACGCGCGCAACGCCTGGCTGACCGGCACGCCTCTGTACCCGCAAGGTTTTTTACGGAATGCCGGCATCCTCACTGAAACTTTTCCCTACGTGCGCGAGACCAGTTTTTTCGGCAAGGGCGATCCGAGTCTTGTTTCGCTGCTGGCGCCCGCCGTCTGGAACTGGCTCGGCGCGGCGCACACGGTCGCCTTTTTAGCGATTCCCTTAACCAGCTTGGCGCTCGCGTCAGGCGCGTTTCGCCGTGGCGATGCGCATCGCGCGGGGGCGCGGATCATGCTCGCAGGTCTTCTCTGGCTTACTTTGGGCGTTTTCGGCGCCACGCCCTTTGTCGTCGAGACGACGCCCGGCACGCTCGACATGCTCAAGCAAGGGTATTTGCCATCGCGGTTCCTGCTTTGCACGACGACGTTGGCGCAGCTCGCGTTGGTGATCGTAATCGGCGTCCCCCACAGGTGCGATGCCACAAATCGACCATCCCGCCGTTGCGCTCCGCGCTGGCGGAGAGCCGCGCTTTGGCTTTTCGCGGCGGCGGCCATCTCGCAAATCCGGCTTGGAAAGTTAATTCCGTGTGGTGGCGATGCGCTCGCCGTCGCGCTGGCCGCTTTCGATTCCTATTTGCTGCTTAATCTCGCTGGCGAGATTCGCCGCGCGTCGCCGGCGCCGCGGCGTTGGCGTGTCCTGTATTTCAGCGCGCTGCTCGCGCTATCACTGGCTGCCTCCGCCTTGGGGGCGCGTTGGCATAACAATTTCGCCTCATTCTACGACCATTATTACCGCACGCAGATCTTCACTACGCTTGATGCCGGCGACATAAAGGCCGAGCGCATTTGCCCGCTCACGTATCGCTCTTATCCGTTTCTTGGCTCACGGCGACAATACGACGTATTCGGCCCCGTGTGGGTGCCGACATACGACGCGCTGCGCGCGTATCTTGCCACCACCCGCCCGGATACCGTCGTCCCGGCCCAGCAGGAGATCGTCGGCCCGCACCGCTATGATCGGATCCGTGATTGGGTAGCCGCGGACAGGGAGCTTTTCGAGCCGATCGGCAACGATTGGCGATTCGCCGTTTATCGTTATCGGCCATGAACTTAGGCGCGGCATATTCCGACGAATTGTACGCGCGCGGTCTGCCGCGGCGGCTGCGCCGCGCGCTCGAGCTCGGTTGGCGCTATTACGTCTGGGATCTACCGCGCTACGCCTGGTATCGCCGCGGGGTGGGCCTGAAGGCGCTTGATCTGCAAGCGATAACCAACCCGATCGTCGAATTCTTTGACCGCAAGGATAAAGATGGTGAGCCACACGTGGGCTTTGATGATGCCCTTTCGTGCTTAGCGCGCGCGGGAGTGCGCCTGACGCTGCCGCCCTCGCGAATTGGCGCGCTCGCGCGTTGCTGGGAGCGTACAGCGCCGGCGCCCGGCGACGTGATCGAATGCGGCTCGTATCGGGGCGCCACCGGCCTGCTGCTCGCCCTGCTGGGCAAGCTTCGCGGCCGCCCGCAAAAAGTGCTGCTGCTCGATACGTTTCGCGGCTCACCGGGCGGCTGCGCGTTCGATTCGCTGCGAACGACGCGAGAATACGTACTACCGGAAGACCACGTCGGCGCGTTACGCCGGCAAGCCGAGGCGCTCGGGGTGAACGACCGGATCGAAGTCCATCAGGGAACATTTCAGGAAAGTTTTGAGAGGCTGGCTACCCGCGACGCTCGTTTCGCGCTGGCGCACATCGATGCCAACCTTTACCAAAGCACGCTCGAGGCCTGTCGATTTGTCATTCCCCGGGTCGCCGCGGGCGGCGCGGTCGTGTTCGACGATTATCACGGTCCCTGCGATTTGGGCGCGCGGCTGGCCATCGATCAATTCTTGGCGCCAGCGGGCCAGCGTCCACGGCGGCTCGCGGGCAGCTCGGCGGTGCTGTGGAAATAATGCCACTGGGGACGGTTGGGCCCGCCGAGGAAGCGAGTCCCCCCTTGTAGCCAGCGCCGCGACGGGGAGAAGTGACGTCTCTGAGCAGTTCCGGAACGGCACGGAGTCCGTTCCCTACAGACGTCGAGCGTAAGACCCTACCGATTTTGAATGTCAAGACCGATCGATACTTACAGCACCAACTGCGTCGCTTCTCCGTAGCGGGCCAAGAGCGACTTGGCCGGCGTGGCGATTTTCAGCACCGGGGCAAAGTCAATAAATTCCAGGTCGATCTTCTCCAGGAATTCGGTCACCGTGGGACCGCTTTCAGGACAGAGCTGCCGATAGTAGCTCTCGAACATTTCGCATTGGTGCCAGGCGTCGTCGGTCACCGCCGGCAACAGCGACGACAGCGCCACCGCCAGTTGCCCCGGCGAACCGCCCGACTGCACCAGCGACTCAATTTCGGTATGCCGTTCGATGAGGGCGGCGAATTCTTCGGGCAGGTTCCACTGCCGGGTCATCTTGGCGGCGGCGTCGGCGTGCGTCCAGCCGAAGCGTTCTCGCTCAAGCTGCGACAGCCGCACCTTGCCCTGTTCGCGCTGCGTCAGCAGATCGACGTATTGGCCGGCAATTTCCTTGGCCAACAGCGGCACGGCCATGTCTTGCAACAATGCGGCGGCAAACGGTTCTTCGGCCTCGCGCATGCCGAGCACTTTGCCGAAGGCCCGCGAGAACAAAGCCCGCCGCAGTGAGTCTTGCCACAGGCTGCGCAGGTCGAAGGGACCGCACTTGGGGTTGGGCATCAGGCTGAACACCGCGCTCCACAGCGCGAAGTTTTTGATCGTGCGAATGCCTACCATGGTGATGGCCAGCTTGACGCTGGAGATTTCGCGTGAGAAGCCGAAATAGGCCGAGTTGACGAACTTGAGCACCTGCCCGGCCAGGCCGGGATCGGCCTCGATCGGAATGGCGAACTCGACCGGCCCATTCTTCGCGTTTTGCGAAAGCTCGAGCAGGCGGATCGCGCTCTGCGGCAAGGCGGGCAACTGGGCGCCCGACAGCACGCGCGCCAGGTCGATCGTGGTGGTTGCGGTCGATTCGGCCATGAGCGGTAAACCAGGTGGCTGATTCTCGGTGCCTGCCCGTCAAAGGAGGCAATCTGTGCAAGGCTAGGCCGCCATTTTCCCTGTGGCAAATTTGCGTCGCTGGCCGCCGCCGGTAATGCCGGCGACGGTGGCGGGGCCTGGGGCGCATGTAAGGGTGGCGCCGGTTGTCGACGCCGTTGACCAGACGCGGCGGCAAGCTACGGTTCCATAGCCGGACACTTCCCACCGCGAACTCATTCCGTGTCGCCCACACGCCCCTATTTCACGACCGCGCTGTCTTATGGGCTGCTGGCGCGCCTGTTCAGCAGCCCGATCAAGTCGGCCCTCGAAAGCGCCGCGCAGATCAACTCGGTGTTGCAGGAATTGGCCACCACCACGGTCGCGGGAGCTCCGTTGGGAAGCACACCCGAGCAGCTCATTCCCGAGCTGCAAACCATCGCCGCCAACCGGCCCACCTTTACCATCTTCGAGCTGACCGGCGCGGGCAGTGCATCGGGCAGCTACCGGGTGCTTTCGCTCAACGCGCCGCTGTTCGACGTGGTGGCATAACACCGGAAGCCGAGCGCATCGAGCGCCTGGCGGGCCTGCGGCGCGGTCGCCGCGGCCGGTGCGGATTGACGAATGCCCCTCGGCTGCGCCACAGTGAAGAGGTCGCCGAGAAGAGGTCGCCGGGAAGAGGTCGCCGGCTCGGTGGTCAGAACCTGTCAGGAACGTGAGTGCGATGTACGAACATTTTACCGACCGCGCCCGCACGGTGATGAAGCTGGCCAGCCAAGAGGCCCAGCGGTTCAACCACGAATACATCGGTACCGACCACCTGCTGCTGGGATTGATTAGAGAGGGCGGAGGGGTGGCCGCGCATGTGCTCAAGCGTCTCGATCTCGATCTGCGCACGATTCGCATCGAGGTGGAAAAGTTCATCCAAAGCGGTCCCGACTTGGTCACCATGCGCAGGCTGCCCCAAACGCCGCGGGTTAAGAAGGTCATCGAGTATTCGATGGAAGAGGCCCGTAACCTGGATCATAACTATGTCGGCACCGAACACATTTTGCTCGGTCTGCTGCGCGAGCAAGAAGCAGTCGCCCACCATGTACTGATGAACCTGGGACTCAACCTCGATGACGTCCGCAAGGAGATTCTGCAGTTGCTCGCCGACCCGCAGACCTCAACATTGGAAACCCCCGCCTACCGTGCAGGCTCGCTCCTCGCTTCTTGGCCGCCGCGCGGTTTGCTCCTCATCTGGTCTTTTGTGGCGATTGTGGCAGGGCTGGGATTATTGCTGGTCTACGCTCTGAAACATGTTTAGGATCGTTGCAATGTACGACCCGGATACGACGGATGACGCGATGGAACCCGATTCACCTCCTCCGCCGCGATCGGCCCTGCGGTTTTGGCTCTTGTTTGCGGTCGCTGCCGGCCTGGGGTTGCTGCTGCTTTCATTACAGCGCCCGCTGCGCGGCGTTGGGATGGGCCGCTCCCATCCCGCTGTGGGCAAGCGACTGCCGCCGGTGCGACTGACGCCGCTGACGTTTGATGGCGAGCCAGTCACATCGGCAGAGCTGGAGGACCACGTCGCGGTAATCAACTTCTGGGGCACGTGGTGCCCGCCTTGCCGCGCCGAACTGCCGCATGTGGCCGAGCTCGGCCAGCGCTATGCCGGCGACGATCGCTTTCGGCTGCTGGCGGTTTCTTGCGGCGGTGGACCGCCTTCGGAAGATGAGCCAGGAGATTTGCGCGGGCCGACCGCGGCGCTGCTCGATCAGCAAGGACTATCGTTGGCGGCTTACGCCGATCGAGCCGGCCAGACGCGCGACCGTCTGGCCGAGGCCGGGCTGTTCGAACACTCCTATCCCACGACGTTGGTGGTCGACCCGCAAGGCATGGTGCGCGGCGTGTGGGTCGGCTACGGTCCCGGCGACGAGCGCCACGTCGAAGCGCTGGTGGCGGAGTTGCTGGCCAAGTAGCAGGCACACTCCGTGACGGGGAAAAACTGGGTGCCACGGCATCCGCTGCGGTGCATATGGCATCGATCGCAGGCGCGACGCAGCTCGCCGCGACGGACGCCGTGTGGGGTCGGACCGGCCGCCCGAGGTGGCAACGCAGCACGGCGTCCGTCGCGGCGGCAGCGCTTGAGAGAACGACGACGCCGAGCGCGTCGCGACGGATGCCGTGGCACCCCCGCGCTGCACTCCCTGACCTCTGACTTCCGACCTCCGACCCCTGCTCCTCACCACGCCGTCCAGCCGCCATCGACGCACAGCACCGCGCCGGTCATGTATTCCGCGGCGCGCGACAGCAGAAACAGCACCGCGCCTTGATAGTCTTCCGCCGCCGCCATCCGCCCCAGCGGCGTCCGCGCGCAGTAATTCTCGACAAACTCGGCCGATTGGTTGTCGAACACGCCGCCAGGCGCCAGGCAATTGACGCGGATGTTTTTGTCTTGCCAATGAATGGCCAGGTAGCGCGTCAGGTTGACCACGCCCGCCTTGGCCGCCGCATAGGCCACCGGCGAGTTCACGCCCGAGGCGCCGTAAATGCGCGGGTCGGGCGACACCAACCCATACGTCGACGAGATGTTCACGATTCGCCCGCCGCCCGCGGCGATCATCGCTCGGCCAAACGCCTGGCAGGCCAGGTGAACCGCCGTCAAGTTGGTTTCGAGGACCTTTTCCCAGGCGGCACGGGGATAATCTTCGACGTTCGAGGAGTAAAAGCCCGTGCCCCGGAACTGGGCCGAATTGACCAGCAGCCGCGGCGGACCAAGCCGCTGGCCGATGTGCGACACCGCCTCGGCGAGTTGGGCTTCGCTGGTGGCATCGGCGGCGATGGCCATCACGCGCTGATGGGTCTCTTCGCCGACTTGCTTAGCCAAGCGCTCGGCCGCGGGCAGATCGATATCGACCATGGCCACGTCGGCGCCCGCCGCCGCAATCGCCCGGCAAAGCGCGCTGCCGATGCGTCCCGCGCCGCCTACGACCGCGGCCACCTGACCGCCCAGCCCAAAGGTTTCTTCGACAAAGGAATGTGGCATGGGGCCATTGTCATCTTTCGCTCCGCGAACGCAACGCTTCTGCTGACGCTTAGGTTTTGCTAAGCGAGTGAGCGCGCCGATGCGCACCGCGGTGCGCATCATACCACCTATGGGTGGGGAACGGCCCGGACTGGCCGGCGTTGCCGGGGCATCGGCAAAGCCTCTGCCCCAGCCACCGCTGTTCACACAAGCCGACGTTTCGCTCGCAAAGAGTGAAAGACGATAGTGCCTACTTTGCCGCGGTAGCGGCTGGCGCGGGCGGATAGCCGGGCGAGGCCTTGAAGGCCGCCAGTTGCGCGCCGTCTGCCAGATTCCAGACGCGCACCTCGCCGTCAAAGCTGCACGTGGCCAACCGCTGCGTGGCCTCGTTGTAGGCCAGATTGAACACCCAATCGGTGTGGCCGTTGAAGGCCCGCACC